>JAYTWN010000150.1:0-8793 GCA_043743435.1 Acidimicrobiia bacterium | reverse complement strand
CCCCGGGCTGGAGCAGCACCTTGTCGACCACAACATCCTGGCCACTGGCCTTTACCGTCTGCGTTTTGTGACCCACCTCGATGTAACGGAGGCCGACGTCGACCGTGCCTGCGAAGTCCTGATCGACTACTTCGCCTAGAGCAGAGCGCTTAGACCGCCTAGACCATGTTCGCCTGGCTTCAGCTTGCTCCGCTCGCGCCGGCTTTCAACCTTGGGCGGAGACCGCTGATCGACGACGAAGTTCACCTTGAGCTGCCTCGAGCATCACGCCAATCGGGGGATTTTGGCCGGTCCAGAATCGGAACTGCAATGCCGCCTGGTGAATCAACATGCCAAGACCGCCAACAACCGTCGCCCCGCGATTGGTAGCAGCACGCATCATGGCCGTCTCCAGCGGATGGTAAGTCAGATCATGAAAAATCTGACCTTCTTCGAGAAGCGCGACTTCGGGCAGCAAAGCAGTTGGATCATCAACCGACGCGCCCAGACCAACAGAAGTCGAGTTAATCACCAGGTCACTGTCACGCACCGCGTCGGCGTTACCCATCGTGGCGTTACCGACCGTGGAGTCAACGCCGGCGGCGCGCCCAAGTTGGGCGGCAATTTCCGCTCGTTCGGCATTACGATTAATGACTACGATCGAAGCGACACCCGAGCGAGCTAAGGCCAAGATCACAGCCCGACCAGCCGCACCCGCTCCTAAGACCACGCAACGTTTACCTCTAACGTCGCATCCGGCCTGTGCTAGCGCGCCGATACAACCAAGGCCGTCGGTCGTTTCGGCTCGAACTCGACCATCGGGCAATCGGATCAAAGTGTTGGCGGCCCCGAGGAGTAGCACGTCGCTGGAAACTTCGTCGGCATAGGAGGCCACGAAATCCTTGTGGGGCGTGGTGACCGAAAGGCCGCGAAGACCCAATGTTTTCATGGCGGCGATTACGTTCGGGCCATCGACCGCAGCTACGGGAAAGGGTACGTAGGCCCAGTCGATTCCGAGCGCAGCGAGGGCGGCGTTGTGCAGGATTGGCGAGAGGGAATGCCCAACAGGATCGCCGATCACTCCCACTATCTGTGTTGCGCCGGTGATCATCACAACGACGAGGTTGTCGGCACTGTTGACACTGTCAGCACTGGCGGCACTGTTGACACTCGCACTATCGGCAACGTCGGCAAAGTGCCCACTGTCGGCACTGTCGGCACGGCTGACTTGGCGTGGGCCGAGTTAGCGGACGCCATTGGCCTTCGCCAGCTTGATATTGGCCAGGTGCTGCTTGTACGTGGTGGCGAAAGAGTGAGCACCCTCCGGGGTGGTGACCACGTAGTACAGCCAGTTCCCGGGCTCGGGGTTCAGCGCCGCTTCGAGCGAGGCCTTCCCCGGGTTGGTGATCGGCGTTGGGGGCAGCCCCTTGCGGGTGTAGGAGTTGAACGGACCATCCTTTTTCAGGTCTTCGTTCAACACCCGGGTAATGCCCCCACCCATGCCGTAGATGATGGTCGCATCGATCTGCAAGGCAACATCGGTCTTGAGCCGGTTGTAGATGACTCGAGAAATTTTCGCCCGATCAGAATCCAGTTTGGCTTCTTCTTCGATCAACGAAGCAACGATGAGCGCCTCATAAGGCTTGATTCCCACCTTGCCCATCGAGTCGGAAATTTTGACCTCGTCGGCCACAGAATCGAAGGTTTCGACCATGCGGGTGGCCATCGTTGCTTCGTCATCGTCGAGACCCACGGTATAGGTTTCCGGGAAAAGGAAACCTTCAAGACTGGTGGTTTCCGAAGGTTGGTAGACCGAGCGAATTTTTCCGGAAGCGACGACGTCAATAAAAGCCTGTGCCGTGCGGTTTGGAACTTTTTCTTGAATCCGTTGCCCGATTTGCTCGATGCGGAAACCCTCAGGAATCGTAAGTTTCGAGGTTTCTGGCACCTGGGCACCGAGCGTCAGCACACGGAGCGTCTCATCGAACGACGAGTTTTTCCGTAGCGAATACTTCCCGGCCTCAAAGCCGCCCTTGCCTTTGAACTGGGCGTAGAAACGGAACAACTTGGCGTTTTCTACGACCCCTTTGGCATGCAGAATCGTGCCGATGTCGGCCGTCGAAGTATTGGAGGGAATGACCACCTCGACCGCTTCGCCAGGCCCACCCGGTGGGCTCACTTGGTCTTTGTACCACTTCGCCCCAAACAAGGCCGACCCAGCGAAAAGAGCCATCACAATCAAAAAGGCAAGGAATCCTCGGCCACGGCGATTGGGTGGGAAGGCCTCGTCGTACAGGTCATCATCGTGTTCGACGAGCGCCGCTGAGTTTCGGCGTTCTTTCCCCGATTGGCGACCAATGGGCTGAGCGTCTTGCTCCGGAATCCGATGCGTTTGGGCAGAGTTTTGCGCCATGGCGCTTTGAGCTGCGCCACCATGGTTACCTTGAGCCGCAACCACACGTTGAACACGTTGATCGCGTTGATCATTTGGTTGCGAATGGGTTGCATCGCTTGCTGGATTCTCGGTGTCGAAGTACCAACCCCGGTCGAAAGGATCCTCCGGCGGACGAGGAGCATTGGCACTCCAGTCATCTTCGGCCGACCACTTCTCCGTGTTTTTCCAATCGTCTTGCCAGCTGTTAGCAGCCTCGTTGACCGCAGCGTTGGCTGGCGTGCCTGTTTTGCCTTGATCCCCGTTTGATCCAGTTCCGCTCTGGTCACTCATGTGGAAATCCTTCACTGCTCATAACGGGGTTAGCCGAGTTGATGCCAAGCGTCGCAGATGATCTGCGACGCGGAACTGGGACAGAGGTTAATCGGCATGACGGCACGAACGGGATCAGTGCACTATTCACCCAATCGCTGGCATGGTTTGCGTCAGCTCCTCCAAAAGGTTACCTGCCACCTGGCTGGTGCTGCCTTGCTTCCGGTTGGTGCTGCCTTTCTTTCTGGGAACGGCTGCATTGCTTTCGGTTGGTGCTGCCTTGCTTCCTGGGAACGGCTACCTTGATTCGTAGTTGCGGCTGCCTTGCCAGCCTTTACACTGCGGTGCGGAACGAACCGGATCAACGCTAGAAACGCAAGAACCCTGTACTGGCGCTTCACGCTTTTGCGCTGCTTCTTTTTCTGCTCGGGCTCGATAGTGCTCGCCGTCAAGCCATGCCTGCAACAGCACCGCTGCTGCCACCTTATCGACCACCTTGCGACGGTCCTTTTCGTTCATCTTGCGTTCTTTCATCGATGCATGCGCCGTTGCCGTGGTGAAACGCTCGTCGTGGAACACGATAGGGATCTGAAACACGAGTTCCATCTCGGCCACTTCATCGCGAATCAGTTTGGTGGCATGACCCTCAGCCCCGGTTAGGGACAACGGCAAACCAACCACAAGCACATCGGGTTCATATTCTCCGATGATGTCGGCAATCGCTTTATGGTCGGCGGAATGACTACCTCGCCTCTCTAGCACCGTCACTGGGCTGGCCAAGGTTCGGGTGGTATCGCTCGACGCCACCCCAATCCGTTTGCTGCCCAAATCCAGCGCCAAAGCCCTTGCCACGGGTTAGAGGCCTGCTGCTTTGCGGGCTTGAGTGATGGCCTCGGCGAGTCCTTCGGGCTTCTTGCCACCTGCCACAGCGAGATCCGCAGCCTTACCTCCTCCGCCGCCGATGGTTTTGGCGGCATCGGCGATCAGTTCACCAGCATGTAAACCGGAGTCTTTGGTAACCGCGCTTACTAAGGCCACTCCCCCGCTCGCCGGGGCGGAGCCGAGAATCACGGCGCGGATACCGGGCATGTCACGAATGGCTAAGGCAAGATCGCGAAGGGCGTCGCGGTCCATGTCATGAATCGTGGCAACCACGACGCCGTTCTCGGCAAGCGCTGCAAACTCTGCTGCTCGCCCACCGGCAGCAGACTTCTTGAGTAACTCGATTTCACGCTCAAGTCCTTTGCGCTCATCAAGCAACTTGGTGATGCGATCGTTAAGTTCTTCAGGCTTGACCCTTAGCGAGGCGGCGGCACCGTCGAGCAAGGCTTGATCTGCGCGCAGACGAGTAATCGTGTTGGTTCCCGTCGAGGCTTCAATTCGACGCAGGTTTGAGCCGATCGAGCTTTCACCCAAAATCTTCACGGCACCGATTTGGCCTACGTTGCTCACATGGGTTCCACCACAGAACTCCAAAGACGGGCCAGCCTTCAGTACACGTACCTTCTCGCCGTACTTGTCACCGAAGAAGGCAATAGCGCCCATACCTTCGGCCTCTGCTTTGGTCACTTCGGGGTTTTCGGCCACGGCTGCACTCAGCACTACATCGTTCACGAGGTTTTCGATTTCGAGAATCTGCGCTGGGGTTACCGAGTCGTAGTGGCTGAAGTCGAACCGCAAACGATCTGGTCCGACAAGCGATCCAGCTTGCTTCACGTGTTCGCCCAGCACTTGACGCAAGGCCCAATGCAGAAGGTGAGTGCCAGTGTGGTTACGTCGAGTGGCATCGCGCCCTTCCACATTAATCTGCGCACTTACCGTATCGCCAACCACCAGGGTGCCGGTGAGAATGCCAGCGTGACGGGTGAGGCCGGGCACGGCGTAGGTGGTGTCGCTCACGATAAGTTTGCCCGTGGCGCTCAACAGTTCGCCAGTGTCGCCCATCTGTCCGCCTGATTCGGCGTAGAACGGAGTGCGATCAAGAAACACTTCAACTGCCCCGGGAGCGCCGCCTTCGATTTCTACAACGCCAAGCACACGGGCGTCGTCGACACGGTTTTCGCTGTAGCCGACGAACACCGTTTGGCCATTGGCATCTTGAATTTCGCGGTACTGCTTGGCCAACTCCTCGGGCGTGGCTGAGTTCTTTCGGGCGGCACGAGCGCGGTCGCGCTGTTCATCCATGAGCACGTTGAAGCGTTCTTCATCGACGCTCCCACCGCGTTCCGCACAAATCTCGCGAGTGAGCTCCAACTGGAAGCCAAAGGTGTCGTGCAGCTCGAAAGCTACGTCGCCACTGAGCACAGCAGTTTCTCCGCCGACGGCGTTAGCCAATTCGCTATCGAGCAGGATGGAACCTCGTTCAAGGGTTTTGCGAAATTGCTCTTCTTCGCGACCTACCACGGCCAGGATGTGGGCTCGGCGGGCAGCGACGTTGGGGTAAGCGTCGGCCATCACGTCAATCGCCATATTCATAAGTTCAGGGAGGATATTGCGCTTGACCCCGAGGCGATAAGCATGACGGATTGCACGGCGCAAAATGCGGGTGAGCACGTAGCCGCGGCCGGTGTTAGAGGGGAACACATCATCGGCGATGAGCATGGCGCCCGAGCGAGCATGTTCGGCCAGCACGCGTAGCGAGAACGAATCGGCGTCTAGGTAATCGCCGACGATGTAGCTAGCACCGGTAAGTTCGCAGGCCCTAGCGATAATCGGAGCCATCAGGTCGGTTTCCCAAACAGCTTCTACGTCTTGAAGAAGGCACAGGATGCGCTCCAAGCCAGCACCGGTATCGATCGACGGTTTGGGAAGCGAAGTACGCGTACCATCTTCGGCCTGATCGAACTGCATGAACACGAGGTTCCAGAATTCCAAGTACCGAGCTTCAGCCTCAGGGTTCAGCGGGCCACCTTCGGGACCGTATTCCGGACCACGGTCGATATAAATCTCTGAGCAAGGGCCGCATGGACCGGTGGGGCCCATCTGCCAAAAGTTGTCCTTGTCACCGAGACGCTGGATGCGTTCGATGGGCATGTCGGTGAGCTCAAGCCACAGCTTTTCGGCTTCTTCATCGGTGTAGTGCACCGTGACCCAAAGTTTGGAGGTGTCGAACTGCAGCACCTTGGTCACGAATTCCCAAGCGAACTTGATGGCGTCGCGCTTGAAGTAGTCACCAAAGCTGAAATTGCCGAGCATCTCGAAAAATACGAGGTGTCGTGCGGTGCGACCCACATCGTCAAGATCGTTGTGTTTGCCACCGGCACGGGCACACTTTTGCGAAGTAACGGCACGCTTGTACGGAGCGGTTTCGTCGCCAGTGAAGTAGCTCTTAAACGGCACCATTCCCGCCACCGTGAACAACACCGTGGGGTCAAACGGAATCAAACTGGCCGATGCCACCTCATTATGTCCGTTCGCTGCGAAATAATCGAGAAACGCACGACGAAGGTCATGTGAGGTCTTGGGAGGCGACGGAAGCACAGGCATAGACATGATGTTCCCATCCTACCGGCCCGCCTCCCCACAACCGGGCGCAGATTTCACGGGAAAACTTCGTCATTTCGCAATGCCTAAGGTTCAGATCTTGGTTTTTTGGCGGGTTCTGCGGTTTTCGAGTTTGGTGCGGAGTTCGGCTTCTCGGGTTTTGGAGGCAAATCGACCGTCGGTTACTGCGGTGCGGACAGTTTGTGTGGCAGTGGTGCTTAAAGAGCGGGCCTTGGTGGTGACCGTGTCGACGAAAGCGCCAGGCAGTAGCGGTGCGACTTTGGCTTGCACCGTGCGCTTCACCTTGCGCTGCACCCACTGCGAGCCGCCAGCGCCCATCACAGCGCCGGTTGTCCACCAGATCAGTCTCGTAAACACGTCTCTATCCTGCCTCATCCGGCATGCAAAGCGGTGGCTTCGGCGAATCTCTTCAACAACGTTGGACTTACCGATCGAGCACGGGGCGGTCGCGGACTTCTTCGCCGCTGGTTTCAATCGAGTTTCGTCGGCGTTTGGTGCGTTTGACGGATTCGTCGGCCCGTTGGATCCGCTTGACGACAGGGCCATCGGGTTCGACCGCCACGCGTAATCGTGAGGCGGCGGCCTTGGTACCGGTGAACCAAGAAAGGACCTTTACGAACGGATTCGTGACCACTCGATAGGCCAAACGAGTCGCAGAATCTGCTGTCGAAGTAAGTGAGGTAGCGGCATCAAGCAGCGCATCAGCCTTGTTGACCGAGCCTTCCGAGCGTTTCAGCGCACTGCGTGTTTCCTGCAACAGGGGCAACGTTTGCGACCGCATGTGATCGAAGCCCACCACCAACTCGTCAACCGTACGGCCGAGAACTCGAACAGCTTTGTAGAGCACGAGGATCACCAGTGCCAGCAAAACAAGGATCGTTACCGCGACCCAACCCAACCAACTCATGGACTCGACGCTAGTGCGTGTTAGCCGAAGCGACTACGCAGTGTTTCTGGTGTGATTTCCGGAGTGGCGCTGCGCACAATGTAGAGGTCACGAAACAAACCTCCCGTGAGCACCACGGCGAGCGTGTGAGTCGATGTGCAGGCTTGTGAGTAGATATACACGTGCGGGTCGGCAAACAAGCATGCACAAAGACCCACATCAATAGCCCAGAACACACAAATCGATCGTCAACTTTTTGGAGCAGGCGGATCGACTCGACGGTAGCGGGCGGCGATCTTGGCTTCGTGCCCATGCTGGGAAGGTTCGTAATAGCGGCGATCGGCGAGATCATCGGGCAGATATTGCTGCGGGACCCAACCGTCGGGGGCATCGTGGGGGTAGAGGTACCCCTTGCCATGACCAAGCTTGGCGGCACCCTTGTAATGCGCATCGCGAAGATGAATCGGCACCTCGCTAGCGCTGCGTTCGGCAACGTCGGCCATCGCCGCCCAAATCCCTAACGCAACCCGATTCGATTTTGGCGCCGTAGCCAAGTGCACCACCGCTTGGGCCAAATTCAACTGCGCTTCAGGCAGCCCGACAAACTCCACCGCACGAGCCGCAGCTTCGGCCACCACAATGGCCAACGGATCTGCCAGGCCCACATCTTCAGAAGCGAAAATCATCAGCCGACGAGCAATGAACCGGGCGTCTTCACCGGCAGTAATCATCCGAGCGAGCCAATACAGGCCGGCATCAGGATCGGAACCTCGCAACGATTTAATAAAGGCACTTATGATGTCGTAGTGCTCATCGGGGCCGTAGCGCAGGACTCGGGAATCCACGGCAGCTTCGGCGTCGGCCAGCGTCACCTGATATTGGACGCCTTCACGCTCCGGGTCGTCGGCCAGGGCTAGGGCTACTTCAAGCGAGGTGAGCAGAGAGCGACCATCACCGTCAGCCTGGTTGATGAGGTGTTCGGCAGCATCCGCGTCGAGGGTGGCCGGCGTACCGTTCAGCGCGCGAGTAATCAGTGCACGGAGCGATTCGGGGGTGTGGGCACGGAGACGGAAGAGGGTGCTTCGGGAGAGCAACGGGCCGTTGACCGAGAAACTGGGGTTTTCGGTAGTCGCACCAATCAGCACCAGCGTGCCATCCTCAACACTGGGCAACAACGCATCTTGTTGAGCCCGATTGAACCGGTGGATTTCGTCGAGAAACATGATGGTTCCGCGGTCGTAGAGCTTGCGTTGCTCCTTGGCCGACTCAACCGTTTCCCGAACGTCCTTCACCCCAGCAGTGACCGCCGACAGGGCAATAAAGCGCTTCTTGGTGGCGGTGGCAATCAGTGAGGCGAGCGTTGTTTTGCCGGTACCGGGAGGACCCCACAAAATCACTGATGACAACCGATCGGCCTCAATCAAGCGACGAAGCGGTTTACCTTTGCCCAACAGGTGCTCTTGACCAACCACTTCATCGAGCGTGGTCGGACGCAACCGTGCCGCCAATGGAGCTTGGACGGCCATGCGTTCCACCAACGCTGCACTAAACAGATCATCTGTAGGCATATGTTATTGCTCGCCCGATTTGACTGGCTCTGTTTCGGTTCCCTCGAGTGCGAAGGTGCCACCGGCCCGCCAGTACATGCCATCGCGACGTTCCATGAACTCGTTGTCAACCATGCCTCTACGCAGCGCAGCAACATCGCCGTGTACCTTGC
>JAYTWN010000149.1:0-4056 GCA_043743435.1 Acidimicrobiia bacterium | reverse complement strand
GCATGTGGACAATTGCTTACAAGTCGCCGTGCAGACGGGCCAATTTACGACCCAAAATTTGCGTCCATTTCACACCAGCCACCTAGGATTGCAACCGTCAAATGGTCGCGGACGGGTGAGATTGACACGCTCATCATTCCGGGCGGGATGGGAGCCGTGGACAACACTCCGTCGACGAAAGCTATTGAGTGGGTTAGGATGGTATGCCCAAAGGCTCGTCGCACCTGTTGCGTGTGCACTGGGGCATTCATTGCTGCTCGCGCTGGGCTTCTTGATGGCCGACGGGTGACTACGCATTGGTCGGCCGCAAAGCGGTTAGCGGCCAACTATCCGGAGCTCCATGTGGAACCAGACGCTATGTTCATCAACGATGGCAAGTTTTGGACGTCTGCCGGAGTAACCGCAGGCATCGATTTAACCCTGGCGTTGGTCGAAGCGGATTACGGTCAGGATTTGGCCCAGCAGGTTGCACGATGGCTCGTGATGTTTCTTCGTCGACCCGGCGGTCAGACACAATTCGCTACAACCACCTGGACCAAGCCGCCGACCACGGTTTCCCTCCGAGCCGTTCAGCAAGCCATTGTTCTTGACCCGTCGGCAGATCACTGCGTGGCGGCGTTGGCTGCTCGGGCCTCCATGTCGGAGCGTACCTTTCAGCGAGTCTTCACTGCCGAGATTGGCGAGCCGCCCGCTCGGCACGTGGAACGAATTCGCATTGATGCCGCGAGACACCAACTCGAATCGACCACCGACGGACTATTCGCTATTGCTAAGCACACTGGGTTTTCCAATCCGGAAACGCTGCGTCGGGCCTTCGTGCGTCAAGTTGGCGTGAGTCCCGACGACTATCGCAAACGCTTCGCCACCAAACCACGTTTTGCCGCATAACCAAACGTTCAATCACGAATCCAGCCCGACAAAAATACAAGGAGTTCACCATGCAAATTGCCATTCCACTTTTCGACCGTCTCACCGCACTCGATGCTGTAGGTCCATACGAAGTTCTTCAGCGCCTCCCCGGTGTAACCGTCACGTTCGTTGCCGCCTCTCGCGGTGAATTCCGAACCGACAATGGATTTCTCGGGTTGATGGCCGATGCTACCTTCGCCGAAGTCCCGCGCCCCGATGTAATCGTTGTGCCCGGCGGCGTTGGCACTCGCGCCTTGATGGAACCGAACCCGCTGATCGACTGGATCCTAAGCGCGCATTCGACCACGAAGTTCACTACTTCAGTATGCACCGGTTCGCTCGTCCTGGGCGCCGCAGGTCTACTAAAAGGGCTAACGGCAACAACCCATTGGAACGTCTATCCCGAGTTGGAAAAAGTCGGCGCGATCCCAACAGCACAACGAGTCGTAGAACACCTCGACAAGCGAATCATCACCGCCGCCGGCGTGTCCTCAGGCATCGACATGGCACTTCGCCTAGCCGAGTTGTTGGTCGATCAAACCGCTGCCAAGGCCATGCAGCTCATGATCGAATACGACCCACAACCCCCATTCGATTGCGGCAGCATGGCCAAAGCCGACAACGCCGTGATCGAACGCCTCATCGAGTACGCCCAAACCAAAAGCTAAGCGGGACTGACCACCTATCTTCGGCACGGTGCGTGACCGCTGATCACGCCAGACAACGCTGGCAAAGACCACCGTGAACCAGGAACCGCCGCTTACCGGACGGACGAGATCCAAAAGTTGCCCGACTTGTGAAGATGGAGTTCGAAGGTTCGACTTCCAAAGCCGATCTCTGCGACCACAGCTTCTTTACGGTGCGTGACGCTCCTGACAGTGTGGTCAGCTCCAAAATTGGCATGCACTTGCCAAGTTCGCTCGTTGTCGTCGGACACCACGATTTGCCCTTCAGAACCTGCGCGGTAGATCCTTCCTGAACGCGAAGCCCCACTTGCCGACACCCCTAATTCTGCAGCTGAAGCAGTGGAAACTGTCGCAAGTCCGAGATATGTCGCCAGCGTCGCAACGCTTCCGACTTGGATGAACTTCCGCCTATTCAGACCCAATGCGCCAACATCGTCTGCGGATAGGATCATCGAAACGGTTTTCATTGGCACTTTCCACCTTCGTTTGATTTGAGTTTCCGATGGTGCTTCGTCAGAACGAAACTGATGATCAGACCCATAGATACGAGCAAGAGGCCAAGCAGAATCAAAGACTCAGAGGAAGAACCCGTGTAGGCAGGGTTCTCCGAAGTGGCACTGCTGTTTGCATGAGCTGCTGAGCCGCAGACGCGAGCAGCTACAGGCCGGCCACTACGGCAGCGGCGGATTCGGCGGCGGCGGTTATAGTGCGGTCGATGTCCTCGTTGGTGTGGGCGAAGCTGGGGAAGAGGGCTTCGTAGGCTCCGGGGGCCATGGCGATTCCGCGAGAGAGCATTTGGTGGAAGAACTTCGGGTAGAGGCCGGCTTGGTTTGCGCGCTTAGCATCGTCGTAGTTGGTGACGGGTTCGCCAGTTAAGTGAATGCCGACGAGTGTTCCCACAACCGGTACTTGCGCCGGGAGACCTGCGGAGTTGATGGCGTCCCGAAGTCCGGCACCTAAACGGTTGGCCATCGTCGTCAAGGCGGCATAGGCATCGGGAGTACAGCGCTCCAACACGGCGAGTCCGGCTGCAGTGGCGAGGGGGTTTCCGCTAAGGGTTCCACCATGGTAAACCTTGCCGATTGGGGCGAAGTTTTCCATCACAGCACGGCTTCCAGCGATAGCTCCAACAGGCAGTCCCCCGCCGATAATTTTGCCGAAGCACCAGATATCGGGCACCACTCCAGACCATCCGGTGGCGCCACCGGCACCGATACGAAAACCGGTAATGACTTCGTCGAACAACAACAGCGCGCCCGCCGCGGTGCAGGCGTCACGCAAGGCTTGGAGGTATCCAGGCGCGGGTGGAACTAATCCCATGTTGGCGGCGATGGGTTCAACCGCTACAACAGCGACATCGGGTCCAATCTCGGGAACCACATTCCACGGCCACACCAACGTGTCGGCAATCGCACTTGGTGGCACCCCGTCGCTCCCCGAGAGGCTTTGATTGGCGACACCACTTCCACCCTCAGCCAGGAGCGAATCCGACGCTCCGTGATAGCAACCAGAGAACTTGATGACCTTGTTTCGTCCGGTAATCCCGCGCGCCAACCTGATGGCACTCATGGTTGCCTCGGTCCCGCTTGAACACATGCGGACCATCTCGATACCCGGCACCCGAGTGGCGATTGCTTCTGCCATCAGCACTTCGCGGTACGTCGGCGCGCCAAATGTGGTGCCTTGCGTGGCCGCTTGTTGGATCGTTGCGACCACTTCGGGATGGGCATGTCCGAGGATCGATGCGCCATAGGACTGCACGTAATCGAGATACTGCTTGCCCTCGACGTCCCACACATGCGCACCTTGACCACGAGCTACGAAATACGGTGTTCCACCAACACTGCGAAACGCTCGAACCGGTGAGTTCACTCCGCCGACGAGCACCTTCGAGGCCCGCTCAAACAACGAAGCATTCGTCATCCCACACGAAGTTCCATCACTCACCGCACAGGAGGTTCCGGTAGCCGTACTTGGGCAGTCACTACGACCACATACGGTCCGCAAGTCATTGTTGAGTGTCATGTTCATTGGTCCTTGGTAATCGAGTTGGGGGTTCTTCTAGTTTCTCATCGAACCAAACTCACCGAAGCACAACCGAAGGCGGAGCATCAAGAATGGTCCAAACTTCTTGAGGCAGCACTATCTAAAGAAATAGATCACGTTTGAAACACGATTCGGATCGCAACACCTCAACCCGCGAGCGACATCCAACCAGACTCACCTGACGAAGGCATTACATAACGCTTCTGTTAGGTAACAAACTCGCTATCCAATTGGTATCGGGTCAGTCAGATTGGCGAATCCGCCAGCCCCCAACCGGCACAGCTGCCAGGCTGGTGCAGAGAATCACAATTGCGGCGCGTCTCGATGTCCGTTTGGGGCTCCGTTGAACTGCTTCAATCTCAAAGCGGCACGCGTCGCAGTTGGGAGAACAGGACTAGACCGACTTAGGTCAGCC
>JAYTWN010000148.1:0-6299 GCA_043743435.1 Acidimicrobiia bacterium | reverse complement strand
TCTCAACATTGGAAATCACGGTTTCGCACCCGCAGGCCTGAAGGTATCGCACTCCTGCACAGGCGCGCTCCGCTGGCGCCACAATGAAAAACGGGCGCCCGAAGGCGCCCACTCCACAAGATCGAATTTCGAAGAACTACTTTGAAGTAGCCAGTTCGTACCGCACATGAGCACGACGAAGAGCTGCAGATGCCTCTTCCTCGGTGTGCTCATGTTGCTTTGCTTCGAGCTTGGCTTTGGCGACAGCGGCACGATTGGCATCCAGATCAGAGGCCAACTCGGCCACGTCGGACAAGATCGTGACCTTGTTGTCTTTCACTTCGATAAATCCGCCATGCACGGCAGCCTTGATGTCAACGCCTTCGGCTGTGCGAATGGTTACCGGTCCGATGCCCAACAGACCCAAGAACGGGGCATGTCCGGGAAGAAAGGCCGCATCACCGTCGAGAGGGCGGGCAATAACCATTGTGGCCAAACCCGAAAACAGTTTGCGCTCGGGGGAGACCAGCTCCACCTGCATTGTTGCCGCATCAGCCATCGTTAGTCCCTAAATCTCGCCGCGCTCGAGCTTGGCAGCCTTCTCCAACACGGAGTCGATGCCACCGACATTCAAGAACGCCTGCTCCGGAACGGTATCGAATTCGCCTTCACACAGCTTCTCGAAACCTTCGATGGTGTCGGAGACGGGGGTAAAGATGCCTTCCATGCCGGTGAACGCCTTGGCCACAAACATGGGCTGGGACAAGAACTTCTGTACCTTGCGAGCACGTTGAACCAAAACCTTGTCTTCTTCCGACAATTCGTCGATACCAAGAATGGCGATGATGTCTTGGAGCTCCTTGTAGCGCTGCAGAATTGCCTGCACTCGACGGGCCACGTTGTAGTGACGATCGCCAACCACGTCGGGGCTGAGAATGGTCGAAGTCGATGCCAACGGATCCACGGCAGGGAAAATACCGAGGGCGGCAATTTCACGGGCCAAGTTGGTGGTCGCGTCGAGGTGGCGGAAGGTGGTGAAAGGAGCAGGGTCGGTGTAATCGTCGGCGGGTACGTACACAGCCTGGAGCGACGTAATCGAGTGGCCACGAGTCGAGGTGATTCGCTCCTGCAACTGGCCCATTTCGTCGGCAAGGTTTGGCTGGTATCCCACGGCGGAAGGCATACGACCAAGCAGCGTTGATACTTCGGAGCCGGCCTGGGTGAAGCGGAACACGTTGTCGACGAAGAGCAACACGTCTTGGCCCTGAACGTCACGGAAGTACTCAGCCATGGTAAGTGCGCTTAGTGCAACACGAAGGCGAACTCCTGGTGGCTCATCCATCTGCCCGTAAACGAGCGCAGCATTGTCAATAACGAACTTGCCCTCTTCACCAGTTGAGGTTTCTTTCATTTCCAACCAAAGGTCGGTGCCCTCACGGGTACGCTCGCCTACGCCAGCGAATACCGAAACGCCACCGAATTCCTTGGCTACACGGGTGATCATTTCGAGGATGAGCACGGTCTTGCCTACACCGGCCCCACCGAAGAGGCCGATCTTGCCGCCTTTTACGTAGGGCTCCAGCAAGTCGATGACCTTTACGCCGGTCTCGAACATTTCACGCTTTGGTTCAAGGTCGTCGAAGTTCGGGGCCTTGCGGTGAATAGCCCAACGCTCGGTAACGCCTTCAAGCGGGGCGCCACCGGTGTCGAGTGGCTCGCCGAGCACATTGAACACGTGGCCCTTAACAACGTCACCTACTGGCACCTGAATGCCATGGCCAAGCTGCTTTACGACGGCACCGCGGGTCAGACCGTCGGTGGCCTTCATGGCGATTACACGCACACGGCCTTCACCGATGTGCTGAGCAACTTCGCCCCAGATCTCTTCAATGGTGCCGTCAACATCCAGGCTGAAAACGACAGCATGGTTGATCTCGGGCAGTGAGCCTGCAGGGAATTCGACGTCGACCACGGGACCAGCGATCGATACGATTCGACCGTCGAGCAAAGTGGTTGGGTTCTCAGTCATCGTCATTTGGAGCGATTCCTTCGGTGTGTTTCGGGTGTGGGCGAACTTGGCAAACAAAAACAGGTGAAGCGGTGTTGCGAGGAAACTTGGAACTACAAGGAGCGGTGAATCTAGAAGAGCGGCTTCGCCTCAGAAGAACCGGCGGCTGCAGCAGCAATCGACGGAACACCAACGGCGGCAGCGACGCTGACAAAAGCCGATGAAGTGTCGTCGGAACCACCGCGGCGGATGAACAAGTCACCGCTACCAACTGAGTCCTTCAACAAATCGGTCTTCCCGTCTTTCGATGAAAGGGCCTCGGCGCCGCTCACAATCTCCATGATCTCCGTGGTGATCGAGGCTTGACGGACCGAGTTCATTTGGCGTGAAAGCTTCTTGACCAATTCGCCAGCATTTTCGGTGGCGGATTTCATGGCTCGTTGCCGGGCGGCATGCTCCGAAGCTGCCGATTCCAACATGGCTGCGAACAAGCGGCTCTCGACGTAGCGCGGAAGCAACGAGTTCAGAATCGAAACGGGTTCCGGCTCGTATTCGTAATCGCTCTTGGCCGCACCGGATTCCGCGTTGTCCATTTCGATAGGCATGAATCGCTTCATAACCGGACGTTGCGAACCTGCCGACAAGAACTGCGTGTAAACGAGTTCAACTTGATCTACCGCGCCATCGTTGAACGGACCAACAACAGCTGCAGCTACCTTGCGGGCATCTTCATAGGTTGGCTGCTCGGTGAAGCCACGAAAGGCCGCATCGACTTTGTAACCACGAAAGCGGAAGTAGTCCTCAGCCTTCTTGCCTACGGTCACCAGAAAGGACTGACGACCAGCTTCCCGATCGGCGATGATGGCTCGCTCAGTCATACGAATGACCGAAGAGTTGAACGCTCCAGCCAAACCGCGGTCTGCAGCCAGCACTACGTAGGCAACCGTCTTGACCTCAGTTTTGGCGGTCAGCAGCGGTTGACCCGTGGCAGCACCACCAACGGCGAGGCTACGAATAACCGACGTGATTTGTTCGGCATAGGGACGTGCTGCGAGAACCCGTGCTTGCGCTTTGGCAATACGTGTTGTCGCAATGAGTTCCATTGCGCGTGTGATCTTTTTGGTGGAGTTGACGCTCTTAATGCGGCGCCGCAACACTCGTTCTTGGCCACCGGCCATGAGTTCTCCCTACGTCCTAAGTTCGCTTAACAGTGCTTCTGGCGAGGCCTGAAAGATACGTGCACAACCCTTAGCGGGCTGTGTACGCTTCCTTACAGGCGTTGATGGCCTTGGCCATTCGGTCGTCTTCAACAAGCTTGCCGGTTGAGCGAATGTCATCGAGGATGTCGCGGTGCTTTTCACGGAAGGTGTCAAGCATGAAGGACTCGAAGCCACGTACTTCTTTGACTTCAACCGAGTCAAGGAATCCACGGGTACCGGCGTAGATGGAGACAACCTGCTCCTCAACACGCAACGGCGCATAGTTGGACTGCTTCAGCAGCTCTACGAGACGGTAGCCACGATCAAGCTGGGCCTGGGATACCTTGTCGAGTTCTGAACCGAAAGCGGCGAAGGCTTCAAGCTCACGGAACTGGGCCAGGTCGATCTTCATCGAGCCGGCAACTGCTGACATGGCCTTGATCTGGGCGGAGGAGCCTACGCGAGATACCGAGATACCTACGTTCATGGCGGGGCGCACACCGGAGTTGAACAAGTCGAGGTCCAAGAACACCTGCCCATCGGTGATGGAAATCACGTTGGTTGGGATGTAGGCGGAAACGTCGCCAGCCTTGGTCTCGATGATCGGCAACGCAGTAAGCGACCCGCCACCCATGGCATCGGAAAGCTTTGCGGCACGTTCAAGCAACCGGCTGTGAAGGTAGAACACGTCCCCTGGGTATGCTTCGCGGCCTGGTGGGCGGCGGAGTAGCAACGACATTTGGCGGTACGATTCGGCCTGCTTGGAAAGGTCGTCATAAACGATCAGTCCGTGCTCGCCGTTTTCCATCCAATGCTGACCGATACAGGCACCAGCAAACGGAGCCAAGTACTGGAACGGGGCCGGGTCGGCGGCAGGAGCGTTGACCACGACGGTGTATTCCATGGCACCGGCTTCTTCAAGCGCACGTACGGTTTCAGCAACCGTTGAACCCTTTTGCCCAATGGCCACGTAGATGCACTTCACGCCGAGGCCGCGCTGGTTGATGATCGTGTCGATGGCGACGGAGGTCTTGCCGGTCTTGCGGTCACCAATGATGAGTTCGCGTTGTCCACGACCGATTGGGGTCATGGCGTCAATCACTTTGATGCCGGTTTGCATCGGTTCTTTTACTGGCTTGCGCTTTACGATACCCGGTGCCTGAATTTCCACACGACGCATGATCGGGTTTGCGATGGGACCCTTGCCGTCGATGGGCTCACCGAGCGGGTTAATGACTCGACCCAACATGCCGTCGCCCACGGGAATCGACAAAATCTGCCCAGTAGCCCGAACGGTTTGGCCTTCTTGAATGTGGTCAACAATGCCGAGAACTACAGCGCCGATGGAGTCTTCGTCGAGGTTCAAAGCGAGGCCCAAGATGCCACCCTCGAACTCCAAGAGTTCGTTTACGGCGCAGCCTGGAAGGCCACCGATACGAGCGATACCGTCGCCCACTTCGGTGATGATTCCCACTTGCTCAGAGGTAATCGTTGGGTTGAAGCCTTCGAGACTCTTGCGCAATGAGGCGGCAATGTCGTCTGCGTTGATGGTTAGCTCAGCCATGTCAGGTGTCTTCCTGTGGTTCTTACTTTGTGTACGTACGAATTATTGGGCGAAGATGCGGGGATTGAGGGCTCAACGAGCCGATCAGACCGCAGCCTTCAACTGGTCGAGGCGGTTCTTTACGGAACCATCAATCACGGTGTCGCCGATGCGAGTGACGACGCCACCAAGCAACGAAGGGTCAACCACGAAGGTGAGGGCAACGGCGCGACCGGTTGACTTGGCAACGGCAGCCGTGAGGCGCTGTTGCTGATCTTCCGTGAGGGCGATGGCGCTACGAACTTCGCCTGATTCCTGGCCCGATGCGGCAGCGGTACGGCTGAGGAGACCTTGCACAACGGCAGGCAGTTCCTTGGCTCGCCCGGCACCAACGAGGGTGGAGATCAGGTTGACCGTAGTTGGGTTGGCCTTGCCACCGAGCAAATCAACAATGGTGGACTGGCGACGTTCAACCGGCAAAAACTGGTCGGTCAATCGTTGCTGCAACTCAGGGCTTGACTCAAAGGTTTGTGAGAACGATGCGAGCTCATTGCCCACGGTGTTCAAAACCCCCTCCGCTTTTGCCATCTCAAAAAAAGCTGCGGCGTAACCCTCTGTGGTGGGAGAAGCGCTCATCAGGACATCACTTCGCCAGTTCGGCGATGTACTTGTCAACCAAGGCAGCGTTGGTTTCGCGGTTCAGATTCGCACCAACGACCTTCTCGGCCAAATCGACGGAAAGACGCTTCACGTGGCCTTCGAGTTCCCCCTTGAGACGGGTTGACGTTGCAGCTGATTCTTCAGTGGCCTTGCGGCGGATTTCTGTTGCATCTGCTTCGGCACGTGCCAGCACGTCACGGCGAACGATATCGGCCTGGGCACGGGCGTCGTCGAGAATCTTGTCCCCTTCGGCCTTGGCGTCGCCGACCTTGGAACGGTAGCTGGCACCTTCGGCTTCTGCGTCGGTCTTGGCCTTAGCGGCGGCATTAAGGTCGCCTTCGATCTTGGCGCTACGAGCAGCCAAGGTCTTGCCCATGGCTGGGAGGGCGAACTTCGCCAAGCCAGCGAACACGATGAGGAACGCCAGGGAGCCCCATATGAGCTCGTTGACAGGAGGAAGAATTGGGTTTGGAGCCTTCTGACAGTTGTCAATCGGCTCACCGGCTTCTAACTGATGAATGCAGTGTTCAGCGGCTTCGGTCAGCTTCACCTTGCCCTCCTTGGCTGCCCCCTCAAGGAGAGGGGTCTCTCCGCCTACGACTTCTTCAATCGCAACTTCTGCAGCGATGGTGGTTTCTGTTGCCGACGCGAAGCGCGTAGCCGCCGGGCTAAGGATGATGAAGGCGGCGAGGCTGGTCGTCGCAAGGAGCTTCTTGAGGCGCATGGTTCTCTTTCCGAACGGGTTGAAGCTGGAGGTGAATTGAGGCGGGAATTTCGACGACTGCCAGATTCCCGACACTCGTTTTGCTGCTTCGTTCTCGGTACCTGTTACCTGGCACCTAGACGAACTGCTCCGGCGCACGGGTGATGTGGCTGGGTACTTTGGTGCGGCTGATGTTGCGAACTGTTG
>JAYTWN010000147.1:0-15836 GCA_043743435.1 Acidimicrobiia bacterium | reverse complement strand
ACGGATTAAAAGTCCGTTGCTCTACCGAATGAGCTAGCGGTGCGCCAAAACACTACTCAACTTCTCGTGCTCGGAAACCGGAAATTTTGTGGGCCGTTCCTCCACCTCATGACCTCAGCCGGGTCACGACGCGCTCTAAAATTTTGGCACCATGGCCAATGACCGTCGACGCCTCTTGGCGCTTGAACACGAATCCGATTCCGGCCCAGCAATGTTGGCGGAGCGAGCCGAGGAACTTGGCTTTGCGGTAACGCTCATCAACGCCCACGATGGCGTACCGGAGACCATCGACGGCTACGACGCCCTTGTAGTCATGGGTGCGGTCCCCAGCGTGAACGACGCGGATATCCAGCACTGGTTCCAACCCGAGGTCGCCCTTCTCCGTGACGCCGACGCCAAGGCCATTCCTATCTTTGGCGTGTGTTTTGGTGCGCAAGCCCTGGCCGTTGCCCTTGGTGGATTGGTCACTCGGGCCTCAGAACCCGAAATTGGGTGGTTCGTCATGGAAACCAATGATCCGACCGTGGTGCCGCCCGGCCCGTTCTTCGAATGGCATGTTGACGCCATCACCCCACCGCCCGATGCCAGTGTGATCGCCCGAACCCCAGTCTGCGTGCAGGCCTATACGGTCAGAAACCACTTCGCCGTGCAGTTTCATCCCGAGGTCACTGATGTGCAGGTTGGCGACTGGGCCGACGGTGACTCAGAGGCTCTGGCTGCACTTGGCCTCTCCAAGGCGATGTTGCTCCAAGCTACCCAAGCCCAGTTCCCAGCCGCTCGCCAACGGGCCAATGCGCTGTTCGACTCCTTCTGCGAGCTTGGTGGCCTCACTTAGCGAAGTCCATCATCTGGTTGGTTGGCTTGTACGACCAAACCACTTTGCAGCCGGCTAGCCAGACCCAGCTCGGGGAACATGCCAGGTCAACTAGACCAGCTCGAGGAATTCGGGGAATGGAGCGTCTGCATCGTCGTTGATCCAACGTTCCAAAAGCTCATCAACGGAGCCTTGCTCGCTCGATTCGTTTCCAGGCTCCGAATCAGGGATCTCCGAACCAGGGAGCTCCGAACCAGGGAGCTCCGAACCAGGGATCTCCGAGTCAAGATCATCAGGTCCGAAGACGCCGTGGCCGAACACTTCTCGGTGGTAAGCACGATCGATGACCCGTTGAATGATCGTCGCTCGACGAGTTGCCTGTTCGGATAGCCCAGCAGTTCCTTCGAACCCCAATTGCCCGGGCGTTGTCTCGTCTTTGGGCCGCTCGTTGGTTTCCGAAGCTTCGTTGTCGGTTCCCAACCCGGCCTGCAGGTTCGAAAAAGATCCATTGGCGGGACTCGTTGCGAAGCGGAGTTGGGGCCCGTCAGATTCTGTTTGGGTTCCATGGTCGCTCCACTCGGCGAGGTGTTGTTCGAACAGTGCCTCATGGAAAAAGGAACGCTCGTCAAGCGCGTTGGCTGGTTCAGGAATCTTGATTTCTGGAAGCGCTTCGATTTGGACCACATCGCGAAGCCTTGGTCGATTGAGAAATTGCGCGTAGGTAAGCGAGGTGCCAACGACCAGAGGCTCTCGCACCTCGAAGGGGTCGTCGGCCATGAGAGCTTCTAAGCGAACTGCGGGAGCCTGCCCAAGGAGCGCCACGATGGGATCTTCAACCTCGTCTTCTTCCGTCTTTTTGGGCCAAACCGTCCAGGTAACGATTGCCCCAAACAACAACGCCAAACCAATGGGGTTCCGGGCGTAACCCAGGACTGTGCCACCTTGGGGAATCATGAAGAGCTTGGCGCCAGCAATGTTTTCACCAGGAACCGACCATGGGTCGGCGTGGTCTTGATTGTCGCCTTGGATCTCGTACTGCCCGTCGTCGGTTTTGCTAATAACACGATGCACGATGCGGAACTTGTCGTACTTAGCGTCGGGGATTTTGTAGGTCACCACGTCACCGACGTTGTAGCGGTCGGATTTCCGGCTGATGATCAAGTCGCCGGTATGAAACGTTGGTTCCATGGAGATACCCGAGACCACGGTGTAGGTGTTCAGTCCACCGATGGCCCGGGGCATAACCCAGATCCAGGCCAGCGCGACGGCGATCAAACTCAACAAGATGCTTCGTGTACGTACGATCCGTCGCGAATAGGTGGCTCGGGGTTTTGGCGGTGGTGTTCTACGTTTCACGGTTGCCTCGGTAACGTTTGGAGGCGAAGGTTGTCGAAGCGGGACACAGCATCAAGTTCCGCCCAAAACCCAATGCGATTATTCCCGCCATCTTTCAGTGCAGCGACTTCGGCTGGCGATAATCCGTAGGTAATGATCGGCGTACCGTTCCACCAAACATCGAGGACGTTGCCGTTGATCAGGACTTTCAGCGCAGCAGCATTGGTTGATCCAACGTCGAAGGTGGCAACTGGCGCCGGGAGTGGCCCTGGGGGTTGCGCGCCAAAATTGAGCAGGGAATAGAGCCGTACCTGGCTGGTGCCTTGGGCCTTTTTGTACAGGAGGGCCATGTTGCTAGTGCCGTCTCCGAGGAAGGTGAGGCCGGCTTCGGCGGTAGATCCAAAGGTGAGATCGGCTTCGAGTTGTCCGTTGACGATGCCCGCACTGTTGAGTGTCACGTTGGCGTTTGTGGCCGCTGTGGTTCTGGCCTTGTTGGCCGCAATGGTCCAGGTGCCGGTGGTTGCAGTCCAGTTTCCGCCTACGACCGCCCGACCGAGCGACGATGTGTTCACCCGGTTGAAATGATCCGCGGCATGAACCGTTGGCGCGTTGGGCGAACCATCGATGTAGAAAACGCTGATGGCCCGGGGCGGGATGGTGATGGCTCGAGCTTGAGCCCCAGGGGTGCCGGAAACGGCGGACAACCATGCGGTGGCGAGCAATCCAGCGAATGCCAAACGGCCGATCGTTTTGAAACGACCGGCCGCAGGGCACATTCGAGAAGTCGGTAACGGCACCACGAGGGTTACTTCGGCGAGTTCAGGCCCATGCTGAACCCAAACTTTCAGAAGTGAATGAAATTCGCTGATTAGCCAGCAATAACAATGGCGGCGTGTTGAACAACACCAGCGTCGGAGTTACCAGTGATGGCAAAGGTCTGTGACACACCCGAAACGGCTGCTCCGCCAGTTCCCTGGACGGCCTTTGTTGAGTCGGCAAGGGTGATAGCGAGGCTCTTGGCATCACAGGCTGCAGCAATGCCGCTGATCGTGACGGCAGTGACTTCATAGTTGCCGTTGGTTGGGTTGTAGGTGTTGGTGTAAGCCAAGGTCACGCCGTCGGTGTCACAGCTTGCAACAACAGAAACGCCGGAACCGAGCGTATTGCTGGTAACGCCGCCAATGCTGGCAGCTGAGGCGAGAACGCCACCTGCGGCAACGATGCCGAGGGCGCCGGCGAGAAGGAAACCTTTGTTTTTACGGGAAGAGATCTTGGACATGGTGACTCCTTAAGAATCGGGGTAAGTAGACGAGCCGTTCGATGTTGAACTAACTGGTTTTCGTATCGGGCTGCCTCAGCTGAACATGTAGGAAACCTTGCGGTTTCTGCACCGTTTTGAGGCATTTGAACTAAAAACCCTCGGATTCAAACCGTGGTTAGTCCATTCGTCCCTGACCAGAAAGCCCAGTCGATTGAGTAAATCCCGTTACCTCCTAGGCCCTAGTTCTTGGTGGGAACATCACGGCCAGCCTGACCTAACCCCGCTATTGGAGGTTCGGAGAACAGTGCGTTAGAAAGAAGTCCTATGACGACGTTTGCTGATCGACCCGTTCCCGATTGGTTTGCCAAGCCCCAATTGGGAATCTTCGTGCACTGGACGATGGCCTCGGTACCGGCGTTCGCGCCGCTGTCGGAGGACCCCTTCACTCTGGCTGAGCAGCACGGATGGGAATACGCGATGGCCCATTCCCCGTATGTCGAATGGTACGAAAACAGCCTTGGCATAGCGGGTTCGCCTGTCGCAGAATTCCACAAAGAGCGCTACGGCGACCGTCCCTACGCGGCGTTTGCCGACGATTGGCGCGCTGCCATGGTCGATTGGGGTTCCCAATCCGGCTTGCCGGTTGGAAAAGAACCTACGGGTGAGGCTCGAAGCGAAGCGGGGTTGGGGCCCGCCAGATCGAGACAGGGTGCCAAAGGTTGGGCCGAATCATTCAGAGATGCCGGTGCAACCTACGTAGTGCTGGTCACCAAACACCACGACGGGTTCTGTTTGTGGCCGAGCGAGGTCGAGCACCCAACTCGTGCCGGTTGGAAGAGCGAACGTGACCTGGTGGGCGAATTGGCTGACGCCGTCCGCGCCGCCGGTATGCGTTTTGGTGTTTATTACTCCGGAGGCCTCGACTGGACCTTTGTTGGCCCAGACACGGGATCGCCCATCACCAGCTTTCAGGCCATGCTTGCCACGATTCCCACCAGCGACGAGTATCTCGCCTACGCCACCGCCCAGTGGCACGAACTCATCGACCGGTACCAACCTGATGTGCTCTGGAACGACATTCACTGGCCCATTGATGCAACTCCGCTGTTCGAATACTTTTACGAGCAACGTCCTGAAGGCGTGGTCAATGACCGTTTCGACATGCGGGGCGTCGCCAGGGGAACCGCTCACGCGGATTTCGTCACCCCGGAATATCGAAGCCGCCCCGGTGGTGACAACCCCAAAAAGTTCGAGGTGTGCCGCGGTATTGGCCGTTCATTTGGGTACAACGCCTGGGAAACCGAAGCCGACTATCTCAGCGTCCCGGCGCTCCTTCAATTACATGACGACATCTTGGCGGCAGGCGGAAACTTGTTGCTCAACGTCGGCCCCAAGGCAAATGGTGATATCCCCGTTGAACAACTTGACCGCCTCCGGGCCCTGGGAGAACACCGTCGGGCCTCCTAGAGCAAACGCTTCGAAGGCTCCTCGCTGACAACGTCGTGGAGTTGGGTGTTGAACAAGCATCCTTTCCGACAGGTTTCGCCCGATCGTTGGACGGTGACCCGAATCCAACCAAACACAGTGTTTCGGTTTGGTTACATTGATCAGTCAACTGGTGACCGACGCTGCGTAGGCGAGTACGCTCTCAGGGTTGGCTACGGAGCCAAACCAACGAAGTCGGCCGAGCGGTCGAAGGAGTTCACCAGACATGTCAGTAGCGGTAACGGTCGCTGAAGAAGTGACTGATGAGATTGTCGAAGCTTTCGCTCGGCTTATCCCGCAGCTTTCTACCTCGAACCCGCCCCCCACCCGTGCTGAGCTGGAGACGCTGGTTGCTCATGAAGCCGCGCATGTTTTGATGGCCCGTGACGAAAGCGGCCATATCATCGGCACCACCACGCTGATTATCTTCCCGATTCCCCCAGCCATTCGGGCCTGGATCGAAGATGTTGTTGTTGACAATGCCGCCCGAGGATCTGGTGCCGGCGCTGAGCTCACGAATTTCGGTATCGAACTGGCACGCAAACATGGTGCTAAAACGGTTGATCTCACCTCGCGGCCCTCCCGTGAGGCGGCCAACCGTCTGTACCAGCGCCTTGGTTTTGAGCTACGGAACACCAACTGTTACCGCTACGACATCAAGTAATCCCTGTTCCTGCGTCAACCGTTCTCTCGCTTCTCCGTTTTAAAACACCACCGACAACACCATCTAGTTCGCCTCCCGAAAGACCCTGACCATGCCCGATACCTTCACCATTATCGATAACCGCAGCGGCAAGCAGGTTGAGGTGCCCATCGTTGATGGCGGCATCGCATCCAAAGCAATCCGTGAGCTCGACGCCGGCATGTGGGTTTATGACCCTGCCTATATGCAGACCGCAGCCTGTCGTTCGGCCATTACCTACATTGATGGTGACGCTGGAATTCTGCGCTACCGCGGTTACCCAATTGAGCAGCTTGCTGAGCACTCCACCTACCTTGAAGTGGCGTACCTGCTGCTCAATGGCGAGCTGCCCAACAAAGCCGAGATGGAAAAGTGGACCTACGACGTCACCCATCACACCTTCTTGCACGAAAACGTACGCAAGCGCTTCATGGAGGGCTTCCACTACGACGCTCACCCCATGGGCATGTTCGTTTCCGGTGTAGCTGCGCTTTCCACCTTTTACCCCGATGCGAAAGACATCAACGATCCAGCGTCGCGGGACAAGCAGATCCTCCGCCTGATCGCCAAGTCACCAACGCTGGCCGCGTACTGCCACCGGTTCTCCATTGGCCAGCCCACTATCTACCCCGACAATGGTCTCGATTACACGTCGAACTTTTTGAACATGCTGTGGAAGGTTGGCGGCGACTACGAGATCAACCCCGTGTTGGCCCGTGCGCTTGACGTGCTGTTCATTCTCCATGCCGATCACGAGCAAAACTGCGGAACCACGGCCATGCGCGTCATTGGTTCCTCAGAAGCCGATCCCTACGTGGCCGCTGCTGGTGCTGCCTCGGCCCTGTACGGTCCGCTGCATGGTGGAGCCAATGAAGCCGTTGTAGCCATGCTCAAAGAAATTGGTTCTGTTGACGCCGTTCCGGCCTTTATCGAATCGGTGAAGAACGGTGCAGGGGGGCGTTTGATGGGCTTTGGCCACCGTGTTTACAAGAATTACGATCCGCGAGCCACGATTGTGAAGGCGCAGGCCTACAAGGTGTTCGAAGTAACCGGCACGAATCCGTTGCTCGAAATTGCCTTGAAGCTTGAAGAAGTTGCATTGAGCGATGAGTACTTCGTTTCCCGCAAGCTGTACCCCAACGTCGACTTTTACTCGGGCTTGATCTACCAGGCCATGGGCTTCCCGCCTTCGATGTTCACCGTGTTGTTTGCGATCCCCCGCATGGTTGGTTGGCTCGCTCACTGGCAGGAACTCCTGGCCGATCCCGAGCAGAAGATCAGCCGCCCCCGTCAGCTGTACGTGGGCTCACCAGAGCGCGACTACGTTCCTCAGGCGGACCGCGCCTAACTCAGCGGTTGCCTGGCCCTGGTGGCCACTCGCTTTGTCGAAACGACGCTGCTTACGGCGGCGTCGTTTTGTTTTTCGTGGCCGCTATCTCAGTTACTAGTGCAGGGAAGCGTAAGTCATTGCGTAGTGTTTTGACCTCAGTCGCCAGCACCAACGCGGAAAGTGCCACCAGGACACTACGCAATGATTTACGCGCACACGCACTAGTCCGATCGAAGCTGGGAGTGGACGATAAGTGAACATATTGGGTAGCGTTTTCCCCCTTGCCAAGGATGGAAATCCCACCCAATATGTTGATTGCTATGCGAGCGATGCCGACCGGAGGCCGTCGACATGTGCGGGAACTCAGGCTCGATTGTTCAGGACGGACCGAGTTTGCAGATGGCACCGTCTAGGGAGGTTACGTAGACCTCGCCGTCCGCGTCGGTGCCGAACGAGCTTGGCGACTTGATGCTGACGTCAAGTGATTGGGGTTTGCGTGAACCAGGAGCGAGGCGTTTGAGGGTGCCCTGACAATAGTCTGTGTACAGATAATTTCCTACGAGGCTAGGTAGTGCCGTTCCGCGGTAGACAAAACCTCCGGTAATTGAGCATCCGCCGCTGCTGTGGCTGTAGGTGGTGATGGGCTCGATGGCGTTTGCCGGACGTTTTCGCCCTTTGAACGGTCGGGCGCCTTCACGGTTGTTCCACCCGAAGTTTGCCCCGGTCCTAGACAGAGCAACGGTGTTGATTTCCTCCCAATCGTTTTGACCCACGTCGGCAATCCAGATGGATTTAGAAACCTCGTCCACATCGAAGCGCCAGGGGTTGCGCAGCCCGTAAGCCCAGATCTCACGGCGATCACCGGGGCCTGAGAGGTTGCCCGGTGGGATTTCGTAGGGCTTAGTGGCGGTTGGCGTTGACGTGGGTTGGATTCGCAAGATCTTCCCGAGGAACACCTTGCGGTTTTGGCCGTTGCCTTTAGGATCGCCTCCGGAACCACCATCGCCTAGGCCGATCCACAACACGCCGTCGCTAGTTACATCGAGCCCGCCACCATTGTGATTGGAATAGGGCTGGTCAACCTTCATCAGCTCAACCGCTTTCGTTTCTTCTGCTCGCGAACTAAATGGGTATGCGGTGATGCGAGTGTCGCCGTTGTCGTC
The DNA here is from genome assembly GCA_043743435.1 of Acidimicrobiia bacterium. Lineage (GTDB taxonomy): Bacteria > Actinomycetota > Acidimicrobiia > Acidimicrobiales > JANYDT01 > JANMZO01. Next base: position 7,766 of record JAYTWN010000147.1, on the reverse strand, counting down.
GGTGTGGTTGGTGTAAAGCCAATCACCCTTTGGTGAGAACGCCGCACCGAGCAAGCCTTGCTCACCGCCGCTAGAAACTTTCGTATGTACGTCTAGTACCGGGGCGCCCAACGTGCCATTTTCCAACGGCCGTATGCGACCGGTCTTTTCCACCACGAACAACGCTCGTGTGGAAGGGTTCGAGAGCACTTGCAAGGGCTCGTCGGCCTCGGCAATCTTCTTGAGCGCATAGGCGCCAGTCGCTTGGGCGCTTCGCTCCAACAAAGCTACGGAGCTCACACCCAGTGCTAACACGATGGCGAGGATTGAACCAGTAACTCGTTGCTTCATGGGGTACCTCCGAAGGTGTTGCTCACGTGAAAGATTTTATGCCAGCTAGTCCGTGTGCGGAAACACCAGTGCATTAGACACGAAACCTTTGGTTGGTTTCCGCTGTTCTCTAGCTCGGTTGTTTTGTTGCCCGGTTCTTCCGTTGTTCTGTTGCTTCGTTTTCCGGCTTTCCGGCTTTTCGGTTCTAGGCCACTGGTGCAGCCTTGGGTTTGGTGGGGCGGATTAAGCCTTCTTGTACGACCGATACGAGTAGCTCACCGGATTGGGTGAAAATTTCGCCTCGTGCCATGGCCCTTCCACCGTAGGCCGCTGTGGATTCTTGTGCGTAAAGGAGCCATTGATCGGCCTTGAACCGGCGGTGGAACCACATGGCGTGATCGAGGCTGGCGCCCATCATCGAGCCATCGTCCCAGGAAAGATTGTGGGGAATAATGGCCGAATCGAGCAACGTCATATCGGATGCGTAGGCCACGATGCAGGCGTGCAGAAGCGGATCATCGGGCAGCGCACCATCGGGTTTGAACCACACTTGTTGCGTTGGCTCGCGAACGATGTCGGTGCGGCCGCGAGTGAGTCGGTGCGGTTCGCCGACGTAACGAAGATCGATGGGTCTCGGTTTGGAAAACCACGGTCCCATCTGGTCCGCGATATCGGCGAAGCGTTCGCGGAAGGTGGGCAACGTTTCGGGGTCGACGGTGGCTGGCATCGTCATCTGATGTTCAAAGCCCGGTTCTTCGGCGTGGAACGACGCCGACAAATTAAAGATGGCCTCTCCATGCTGGATGGCGACCACGCGGCGGGTGGCAAAGGAACGACCGTCACGGATGCGGTCCACGTTGTAGAGAATTGGTGAGTGCGGATCGCCGGGACGCAAAAAGTATGCGTGCAGAGAATGAACCAGTTTGCCTTCGACGGTTCGGCCTGCCGCTACGAGTGCCTGTGCCGCTACTTGACCACCAAAAGTTCGCAGCCGGTCTTCGTCGGCATGGTGGCCTCGGAAAATGTTGACTTCAATGGTCTCAAGATCGAGCAGGGCAATCAGGTCTTCCAGCGGAGTACTCATCCTTGGAGTCTTGCAAACCCCAACCCGTGGAGAGGCCCAAACGATGGTCGTTTCGGCCACACACGTGCGAGTGGCCTTCACAGCTGCGCCTCTCCGCAGACACTGTGCCGGGTTAGGTCGAACTTGAGAGCGAAGTGAACCCAACGAACCCGTTCTAAAGAACTTTGACTGGCTCCAAAGTTTCGGGCTTGTGCTTGAAGAGCACCTTGTTGAAGAACACGTACTTCCCGACCCACATCACGCCAAACACAAAGAGGTTTGAGAACAAGAAACCGATGGTTCGAACCAGATGCGATTCGTAACGGGCTTCGATCTTGGCTTGGGACCATTTTATGAAAACCAACGAAATCAGGAGCTGCGCAAAGCCAATGCCCCAAAAAGGGAACACTTCTTTCCAGAAGTGTGACTTGCCACCCTTGCCCCAAACCCACATGCGGTTCAGGTAGTAGGAGGGGAAAGAGCTGGTCACAAAGGCCAACAGTTGGGCTCGGAAGGCCAGCCGACCGGTCCAATTCAGGAGGCCGTACCCAAGAGCCAATGTTGATTGGCTGATGAGTATGGCGATGGCGGAGACGGCTGCGTAGCGAACGGGTTTCCGTTCGAACTGCTTTTTGCCCAGTGCAATCCATGTATTCGGCATCGGTTCCAAGGGAGCAGAGCCTAGGTGGGTTGTTGCCGTCATTGGTCGAGCCTTTGGATCTGGTGTTGCACGTGCACGATTCAACGTGTATCGGCCGGCGTGAAGCGGAGCTTTAGGTGCTGATTCGTTTGTGAACCAAGATGGTGAACCAAGATTCAGCCTTGCTCCACAACACGCCTCAACACGCCTCAACACGCCTCGGGAGCGAACATATTCAGTTGTGGGCCAGTCAGTCGTTCCGCCGGGAAGAACGGTTCGCCGGTACGATTGCGTGTTCATGGGTCTTGCTGAATCACTCGCTGAACTTTCCGATGCGGAACTGGCCCAATTCTTTGCCTTTCGCCCGGAGTTGGCCGATCCAATCCCGGCCACGTTTGCTGATCTTGCCGTCCGCAGTACTGCCGCATTTAGTGTCCACAATTGCGTTGCCGCACTCGATCAACGTCAACGTGAAGTGCTCGATGCCATTGCCTATCTGAGCGAACCTTGCACGATTCACGACATTTGTGCGGTCCCGTCGTTGCATGCCGATCCGGTGGTGGTGGGCGAGATTGTCGGCCAGTTGCGGGCTTTTGGCCTGGTGGTGCCTACTGAAGTGCTGGAAGGGTCGGTGTTTTGGACCGTGCCGGTGGCCTTGAAACGGGCCATTCCTTCGCCGTTTTCTTTGCGGGCCCCCATGGTGAAGTTGTTGGATCGCTACACCGCGCCGGATATTCGCATGATCGCCACGAACTTGGGGATCGTCTCGGCGTCGACCACGAAATCCGGAGTGATGGCCGAGATCATCAACTTCATCACCGCGCCGGGTTCGCTCGACTTGTTGTGGGATCGGGCCCTACCGGGGTGTGATTCGGTGTTGCGGGGCGTTCACGACGAGTTGGGCGGGATCTTTGCGCTCGACACTCGTCCGTGGTCGCGTAAGGAAATCCCGGAACCCATTGCGTGGTTGTTGAGTCATGGGTTGTTGTTGCCGCTCGATCAGGAGACAGTGGTGATCGCCCAGGAGCTCTCGATCGTTCTGCGCGGTGGTTCGCCGATTATGGCGTTTTCCTCGGAACCGCCGGTTGTGGCCACGCTTTCGAGTAACCGAACGGTCACCACTCGCTCTGGTGTAGTCGCACTTACTCCGGGCGAGCTGATTAGTGCGGTTGCGGCTATTGGTCATGAGTGGGGGCGTTCGGTTCCCGCACCGCTGAAAACCGGTGGCGTAGGCGTGAAAGAAATCCGGGCCATGACGAAAATCATTGGCGTCGATGAAGCCTCTACAGCGCGGCTCGTGGAGTTGGCTGGTGCAGCAGGTTTGCTCGTGGCCGACGATTACGCCGGTCGCTTAGGTCCCACGCCACGCTTTGATGAGTGGCTGAAGGATTCCGCGCTTGATCGATGGATGGTGTTAGTTCGTACGTGGGCAGATCTTCCCCGTTCGCTTAGTGCCGTGGTGGGGATCGAAGAGGTTCGTGGTGAGCCGCCATTGCAGGAACGTTGGTATTCCTCACCCGATGAAATTTGGCGTCGTGCGCGGGTGATGGAAGCCGTTGCCTCTGCTCTTAGCGAGGTAGTTTCTGACCCAGCCGGCGATCAAGTCCCTGATCCAGTAACTGCGTTGGCTTCAGATGTTGTGGGGGGCTCAACGGAGCCAGAGCAGGTTGCGCAGCCGTCCAAAAGTACCAAAGCGACGAAATCCTCGAAGTCCTCGAAATCCTCGGGAACGGCAAAGCTCGAAGTGGAAGCGGTTTCGGTGACAGTGTCGGCGGACCTTTCGGGCATTTCGGGTGAATCGTTGCCCGCCCCCGCGCTGCTTGCGAAACCGCTTACTCGTTCGTTTGGAGCCTCTCCTGCACCAGAGCCGGTGGAGACGATGAGTGTGATGCGCAGGGCACGGTGGTTTGGCCCGGGTCGTTGGGGCGATGGTTTCGACGGATTTGATGCCACCGAACTCTTGATGGTTGAAGCGGCGTTGGTTGGGGTGATGAACGGCGGAGCAATGACCCCACTCGGTCATGCCGCATTGTTTGGGTCCGCCGCCGACGTTGCCGCTCTTGCCGCTTCAATGTTTGCGGCTCCCGTATCCACGTTTACGGTCTCGGGTGATCTCACCATTTTGGCCCCGGCAGAATTGGATGCCACGACTGCGGGCGAGTTGTCGTTGATTGCCGACATCACGTCCAAAGGCACGGCGAGCGTTTACAAGATCACTGAAGTGTCGTTGCGACGGGCCTTTGACAGTGGCCGCACGCCCGAGGAAATCATGGCCTTCCTTGAAGAGCATGCGCGCCCGGGAATTCCCCAGCCGTTGCGGTATCTGGTCGATGACGTGGCCCGTAGGTACGGTTCGGTTCGTATTGGTGCGGCAACAAGCTATGTGCGCGTAGAAGATGCAGCGTTACTTGCCGAAATTGTTCGCTCCAAAAAGTTAACGAAGTGCAAGTTCCGTTTGTTGGCACCCACCGTTGCCGTGTCACCGTTGGTTTCGGCAAAAGTACTAAGCGCACTTCGTGAAGCGGGATTTCTGCCCGTCGAAGAAGGCGCCGATGGTTTGGTAGTCGCGGGCCAAGCAGAATCCCGCGAATATTCACCCTACGCTCGCACCCGCCGCACCGTTCACACAGGCGCACACGCCATATGGACCTCAGTTGCTAGCGGGCATGCCTCGTCGGCCAATTCCACCGACGCCACCTCAAAACCTGCCCCCAACATCGGCAAAGTCATCGACCGTCTCCGCGGTTACAAACCCCCAACCCTGCTGTAGTTCGCTAAACCAGGGAATTCTGGAGGTTGAACGAACGCACGCGTGGCCGCTGTTGGATCGTGCGTAGTTAGTGCACGAACTTTCTCTCAGCGGGAGCTCGTGCACTAACTAGTATTGGACTAGGCGTCGAGGACGGTGAGGAGGCCCTCGGCGTGTTGGGCGCGGAGAACCTTTTTGTCGAACTTGCCGACGCTGGTTTTGGGGACGGATTCGATGAAGGCCCAACTGGCGGGAATCCACCATTTAGCTACGCGCTCACCGAGGAAGGTTCGGAGATCTTCGATGGTGCTCACGTCGGCTGCGGTACCTTCGCGCAGTACCAGGCAACCCATGGGGCGCTCGTCCCACTTGGGATCGGGGATGCCAATGACGGCTGCTTCAAGAATTGCGGGGTGGGCCATAATGATGTTTTCCAGATCGATGGAGCTGACCCATTCGCCGCCGGATTTGATGACGTCTTTGGTGCGGTCGGTGATTCTTAGGTAGCCGTGGCCGTCGACGGTGCCCATATCGCCGGTGCGGAGCCAACCATCACGGAACTTCTCGGGCGTGGCATCGAGGTGGTAGCTCGCCGTGACCCAAGAGCCACGAACTTCGATCTCACCAATGGTCGAGCCATCGTTGGGAGCAACCGTGCCGGCATCGTCGGTCACGATCCGCATTTCGATACCGGGAAGGATGCGCCCGGCCATGTCGTGGTAGTCCATGGCATCTGCAGGGTCCACGTACTTGTGCGGCTTGGCCAGTGTGCCGAGCGGGCTTGTTTCGGTCATGCCCCAGCCCTGCATGATTTGCAATCCGTACTTATCTTTGAAGCGCTGCATCATCACCCTCGGTACCGCTGAACCACCGGCGGTAACGGAGCGCAACGACGACAAATCCAAGTTGCCCTTTTCGCCGTAATTCCACAAATCGTTCCAAATTGTGGGCACGGCCATGGTTACCGTCGGCTTGGTTTGGATGATGGCAGCAGCGAGCGGTGCGGCTTGGAGATACTGCTTGGGGAACACGAAATCCGCGCCGGCGAAGAAGCCCGAATACGGTGCACCCCAGGCGTTGGCATGGAACATTGGCACGATGATGAGGCACGTGTCGTTTTCGTTGAGTCCCAGCATGGGTGCACCAAGTGAGGCGAGCGAGTGCATGTAGGTGGACCGGTGGCTATAGGCGACACCCTTCGGGTTACCGGTGGTTCCCGACGTGTAACACATGGCTGCGGCACTGGTCTCGTCGAGGTCTTCAGGCCAGGCGAACTCTGGTGATTCTGCGGCCAGTGCGGTTGCGTAATCCACGGTTTTTGCTTGCGGGAATGCCTCCGTGAGCATTGAGTGATCGCCCTCGCCGACGACCATGAAGTGGGTAACGTTGGGGAGCGTTCCGGCCACCTTGCACAACAGCGGAATGAGCGAACCATCGATAACGATGACGCGGTCATCGGCATGGTTCACCACGTAGGTGAGTTGCTCGGGGAACAAGCGAATGTTGAGAGTGTGCAGGACCGCACCCATCGACGGGATAGCCAAGTAGCACTCAAGGTGTTCCTGATGATTCCAGCTAAACGTGCCAACTCGCTGGTCGCTATCGATCCCAAGCTTTCTGAGCGCGTTGGCCAGCCGCCCGGCATTGGCAATCACGTCGGCATAGGTGGAGTGGCGCAGAGTGAGTTCACCCGTGGCCGCATCAAAAGTCTCAATGGTGGTCACCTTCGAATCAGGAAACGCCAGCTGCCCTCGGCGCAGGAACGCAGTAACCAACAACGGATAGTCAGACATGGTGCTCTTCATGCCCCACACGCTATTCGATTGCTCCCCTTTGGTGAAAGCCAGGCCCGCTTTGCCTACGCAGCCTCGCTGGTGAGTTCGTAAACGAAATCTTTCACGAAGCGGTTAAAAGACTCGTTACCGACGAACTGTTTGTAGACCTGTGTGTCGTCGTTGAGGATTAGTTGCATAGCTTTGGCGAGCGCTTTATCGTGCGCTATTCGAGCCGTGTGCGGGGTGTTGGCTTTTGCATTTTGGTAGGCAGGATCGGCGGCAACTTTTGGGACGATGTCTTCTTTGATTTTCTTCATAATGCGATCGGTGTCTTCAAAAAGTGTTCCAAAACTCTCATTGAATTGCTGCAAAATGTTGCTCAGCTTCTCCATTTTCGGATCAGGTTTACTCCCTCCTCCACCCGAGGGCACAGGCTCGATCTCAGAATCGGCAGCGTTGAGCCCAATCGACAGCACCGCCTTTTTTTCTACCCGGTAACTGTCCATATCAATTGCATCAAGAATGCCCTTTGCGAGGTCTTCTTCCGCAGGTGCAGGCAGTCGCAACACCAGAAAATTCAGGAGGATTGACAGTTTTTCCCATGACATTTGCGGGTACGGAAGGATTGATGAAAGAAACGAATATGTTCGGCAGAAGGCTTTGGCGTTGCCTTTGAAAGCAACCTGCTGGTTCTCATCGAGAGAGTCTCGGTAGGTGGACACACAGGCTTCAAGGATCGGTTCCAGCGGGGAACGATCCTTGGCGTCAACGAGGAACAGTTGAACGAATTCATCGATCTGTTCCTGGGTGTACACCTGTGCGGCATCGAGACCGTTTTTGAGGTCATGCAACTTGTTGGGGTCAGTTTCTTCGCTGAGCACGGTGGTTTGGTAGTAGTTCTGAAACGCCTCGGTGATTAGGGCCGTATTGTTTTGAAAATCGAGGACGAAGCAGTCATGTTTGTCGGCGCGGGATCGATTGAGGCGCGAAAGGGTTTGCACGGCTTTGATACCCGATAATGGTTTGTCCACATACATTGTGTGGAGCAGTGGTTCGTCGTAGCCGGTCTGGAATTTATCTGCCACGATAAGAAAACGGTACGGATCCGTTTTTACCATTGACGCAATGTCGTTTGACGCGAATCCATTCAGCGTTGCTTCTGTGTGTTTGTCACCGTTGTATTCAAATTCTCCGGAGAACGCCACGATTGCTTTGTAAGGGCTTTTGCGA
>JAYTWN010000146.1:0-3304 GCA_043743435.1 Acidimicrobiia bacterium | reverse complement strand
CTGTGGTTGGCACTTCACCATACGGCTCGCCAGTCAAGATATGTGCACTTGCTGTTCTGTACACGAGCTATGTACACGTAGTTACATTGACGCCCAGTGGTATCACAGAGCTGGCCGATCTAGCAGGAAAACGGATCTCGGTGGGATCGGCCCTCTCCAGTACCGAGGCAACCGCAGACCGGCTCCTGCGAGCCGCAGGAATTGATCCGCGTGCAGGGATCGAAAGGGTCAACGGTTCGCTTGCTGAATCGGTTTCGGAACTCCTCAGTGGGCGCATCGATGCATTGTTTTGGGTGGGTGGTGTTCCAACCGCTGCGATTGTTGACCTCACGAACACCCAATCTGTGCGGTTCCTGGATACCTCAGCATTTTCGGCAACGCTGGCTCGCGAATTTGGCAACGTTTATCAGGCTTTTAAGCTTCCTGCAGGCTCATATCGAGGCGTGAACAGTGAAGTTCGAGGGCTCGGGATCGGCAACTTACTGGTAGCGCAGGCAAGCTTGAGCACTCAAACCGTCGACAAGATCCTTCGAGCAATTTTTAGTGATCTCGACAGGCTCAAACTTGTTCATCCTGAAGCTCAAAAACTTACGATGCTCGGCGCGTCACAGTCAACAGCAATCCCATTTCATTTGGGCGCAAAGAACTTTTACCGATCCAATTGCTCAGGAAGCGGAAAAGCAAAGACGTGCACCAAAGTGAAAGCTTCCAGAAAGTGAAACCCCGATTGCCCTTGCTGTCACCAGTCGAATTAACTGATGATCAGACTGCGCTCTACCAAAGCCTTACCGGAGGGGCCCGGGCAAGGGGAAAGCAACACTTCCCCCTTGTTGATTCCAACGGTGGGCTTGTTGGACCATTCAATGCCTTACTAACCAATCCAGCAATCGGCAATGCAATCCAAGCTTTGGGCGGTGCGTTGCGTTTTGGAGGAACCCTTACTGCAATGGCTCGTGAAGCCATTATTTTGGTGGTCGCAAACTATCACCGTAGCGATTTTGAATGGGAAGCACACGTACGGATCGCTCGAAGCGTTGGCCTCAGTGAAAGCCTCATCGAAACAATCAAGCTAGGTGACGGTTCAGCGACCATCGAGGCTTCTGGTTTCATCTCGGCTGGGATTGAAGACCACTCGATTTTTTCCTGCATCGCGGTAGCGAAAGCTCTTTTGCAGTCAGGCGACCTTTCCGACAGCCAATTTGTTGAAGCAGGGCTGCATCTCACCGAGGGTTTGATCGTCGAGGTTGCAGCACTCGTGAGCTATTACGGTCTCCTTGCCACGATCATGCGGCTGTTTCGTGTGGATGAGCAAATCCCGTCAGACGAAAATCCACAAGCACCACAACCGGGTGCGACAGGTACCGTTTAGGAAATGGGACGCGTACTGGTAGATATCACGCCGCTCCGAGAAGTTCCAGCGTATCGACGCTACTTTTCGGCACAGCTGATCTCGGTAGTGGGATCGATGCTCACCGTGGTTACGCTTCGCTATCAGGCCTACAAGTTCGGCGGTGATTCCACTCTGGCCGTGAGCCTTCTTGCTGTGTTCACTTTGGTGCCGATGGTGCTCGGATCAATCATCGGGGGGTCAATGGCCGATGCGATCGAAAAAAAGGAAATCCTTCGCGTTACTCAACTCGTGTTGATGTTTGCGAGTATGGGGTTGGCACTAAATTCTGCCCAGCAGAAGCCGAGTCTTACGGTGCTATTCGCCTTCGCTGCGTTGGCGTCTGCAGCTGTGGGAATCGACTGGCCAACAAGAACCAGCTTCGTGCCTGGGGTTGTAGGCAAGGCACATTTGCCTGCGGCGATAGCGCTTCAGATCGGCCTATTTAATGTTGCAGGAATAGCTGGTCCGATGCTGGCAGGCTTCTTAGTGAAGGACTTTGGTACCTGGCTCTACGTTGCCGATGGATTTTCTTACTTAGCAGTATTCGCCGTACTTTTCACCCTCAATTCGCAACCACCTTCAAACCCGCTAGCCAAGGTGGGATTGGGAAGCGTCGCAGAAGGATTCCGCTATCTCAAGACCCAACGAACGATCCAGTCAACCTTTGTCGCAGACTTGGGAGCGATGATTTTCGGATTGCCGGACGCTCTGTTTCCAGCGATGGCCGAGAAAACATTCGGCAATGTGCACGTACTTGGGTACCTCACTGCAGCTCCCGCTATCGGTGCGGTATTTGGCGGGTTGCTAAACGGTTGGACAAGTCGAATCAATCGCCAAGGCATGGCGGTTATTTGGTGCATTGTCGTATGGGGTTTGGGTATTGCACTGTTTGGATCAACGAAGCTTCTATGGGTTGCGCTTCTCGGTTTAGCCATCGCTGGCGCCGCCGACGCAATCTCCGCAACGTTCCGCTCAACAATCGTGCAGGTGACCGTTCCTGAGCAGTATCGCGGACGGTTGTCTTCACTTTTTGTGGCGGTAGTTCGTGGGGGTCCACGGTTGGGAGAACTTGAATCGGGGATGGCTGCTCGATTCGGTGGTTTGCAGTTTGCTGCTGTGTCGGGTGGCCTTGCTTGCATAGTGTGGATTGCTGGCGTGGCGATCGCATTTCCTGAATTGCGGGCTTACACCAAGCCCGAGTTGAGCGAGAGTGATCGGAATAGCTAGGCGGCAAAACTGCGTGCTGTTTAGAGGTCCAGGCAGACTCCTGGCTACCCCTCGAACCCGAAATGGGGTTTGAAACGTTTGGACACGAAATGCCGCGCAAAAGCCATCCAAAATTCCCGTTAGTCTCTGTGCCTTCTGCATCGTGGTTGGCTCGGTGTCGGTCTGGAGGAGACACTCATGGCATTTCGGCTTATACCTCGCGACGAGTCGTTCTTTCCACCTTTCGATCGGTTGGCCTCCGGCGCAGTCGATGCGGCGAAAACACTTCACTCGTTGCTAGCAAATATTCCTGTTAGCGATGCAACGGTGGTCGAACTTGTCGATGCAGAACGCAATGCCGACAAGATTTCCCGCGAAATCCTGGCCCAGCTCGAGCGCTCGATTGTCACGCCGTTCGATGCCGAAGACATCTACAAGTTGACCGACAAACTCGACGACGTCTTCGATGCCATTCGCTCGGCTGCAGAACTGGCCCAGCGTCACCATCTTTCGCAGAAGATCGTCGGCGTAGAACAGTTCACCGAACTGCTGGTTCAGATCACCGAGGCCAACGTGGGTGTAATTGGTCGGCTTAGGTCTCTTAGTGGCGATCTCGCTGCCGAAGTAGCTCGTATCGACCATCTTGAATCTGAGGGCGACGTTATCCACCGCAACTTGGTGGGGGAGCTCTATTCGGGCGACTACGAC
>JAYTWN010000145.1:0-6041 GCA_043743435.1 Acidimicrobiia bacterium | reverse complement strand
CAAGCGCCGTGCCCGCAAGCGCCGTGCCCGCAAGCGCCGTGCCCGCAAGCGCCGTGCCCGCAAGCGCCGTGCCCGCAAGCGCCGTGCCCGCAAGCGCCGACAAGGGCCCGCTTTTCGGTGCCGAACGACACGGAGGTTTCGTCAGGAGGACATCCTATGCACGAGTATCATTTCGGCCGTCACTGCCACAGGTGTGGCTGCGCGGCCAACTCAGATGCTTTGAGAACGGCCGAAACATACAGAAAGCCGTTACCAATATGTCATCGTTTGCCGACCTCGGTATTGAGGCGCGTCTTTGCGACGCCCTACTTCACGCTGGAATCGCTGCTCCGTTCCCGATCCAGGAAATCACCCTCAAAGACGCCCTCGCCGGACGCGACGTTTGCGGCAAGGCCCCAACTGGTTCAGGCAAAACTCTTGCCTATGGATTGGCCGTCATTCAGCAGGTAGAAAAGGCGCGCCCTCGTCGTCCGCGTGCGCTGGTTTTGGTACCTACCCGCGAACTTGCCGGACAGGTAGCAACGGCCCTTGCCCCCTATGGTCAGGCTCGTCAGCGTTGGGTCACTGCATTCTTCGGTGGTGCTGGCATGATGCGCCAAATCAGTGATCTCAAGCGCGGCGTTGATGTCGCGGTTGCCACTCCGGGCCGTATTACCGACTTGGTCATGCGAAACGAGTGTGATCTGAGCGACGTTGATCTTGTGGTGATTGACGAGGCCGACCGTATGGCCGATATGGGCTTCACTCCTCAGGTCAGCTGGTTGCTTGATCGGGTGAGCGAGAACCGCCAGATTTTGTTGTTCTCCGCCACCCTTGATGGTGATGTGGACAATCTGATCAAGACCTATCTCAAAGACCCGGTTCAGCACGAAATGGCCAGCCCTACTGGTGACGATGAGGACACGTCAGTGTTACAGCGTGCCCGTCACTTCACCACGCCTAGCCGCAACGACACGAAGTTCCAGGACGTTTCCTACATCGTCGACGCTTCGGAAAAAGCCATTGTGTTCGTGAAGAATCGTTTCGCAACCGAACGTATGGCCGATGCTCTTGAATCCCTCGGAGTCACGGCGCTGGCCATGCACGGCGGTATGACCCAGGCTGCACGCTCCAAGTCACTACAACGCTGGGCCGACGGGAAAGTAAAAGCACTTATCGCTACTGATGTTGCCGCTCGTGGTGTGCATGTCGATGGGGTTGAGTTAGTTGTGCACGTTGATGTTCCACAGGATCAGAAGGATTATCTGCATCGTTCCGGACGTACCGCTCGTGCTGGAGCGTCGGGTGTTGTGGTGAGCTTGATGCGTAAGGAACAACGCAAGCAGATGGCCGCAATGTTTGGCCGTTTGGGTGTTGAGGTGGAAGAAGTAACCGGTGCGGATATTCGTGAAGTGCTCGGCGAGGTTCGCGTGATTTCTGCTGCCGCTCGTGCGTTGCTTTCACCGGCTCGGGCTACCGCCCTTGGTGATTGGATTGGCGAAGAGGATGACGAGTTCGTGCAGTTGACCGATCGAAATGGCAAGCCCAGTCGTGACAATCGTTCGAATGGCCCCGGCGGGTTCCAGGGTGGTTCTTCGGATTCACGAAATCGTGATTCGCGTGGTTCAGAGAATCGTGGCGGCGGCGGTTCACGTGGCGGGTACGGCGATCGTCCCTCGGGTGGTGCACGACCGTGGGAGAAGAATTCTGCTGGGTTCGGCGGCCGTCCGACCGGTGATCGCGCCCCAGCCTGGGCCAAAGATGGCGCCCGGCCTTCGTTTGATCGTCCTTCGTTCGATCGTGCTGGTAGCGGTCGTCCTTCGTTCGATCGTGCCGGTAGCGGCCGTCCATCGTTTGGTGATCGCCCTACATTTGGTGATCGTCCGGATCGTGGTGACCGCCCGGTGTTTGCCGATCGTGGCGCCCGTCCTTCCTATGCGGAACGGTCTGGTTCCACTGACCGTCCGTCACAGGGTGCCTATGGTGATCGGCCCAGGTTTGCTGATCGTGGTGGTCGTCCGGCCTTTGGTGATCGTCCTGCGCAAACCGAGCGTGCCCGCAGCGAACGGCCCTCTTATGGCGATCGTCCTTCCCATGGTGACCGTCCCTCGTTTGGCGATCGCGACCGGGCGACCACTTCGGCACCGAAATCCTTTAGTAAGCCATCATGGGGTTCTGATCGTGGTGCCCGTGAGGATCGTCCTGTGCGCGAGGACCGTCCGGCATGGCAGCCTGCGAAGGCTCCCGGCGAGCGACCAGCAACCCGTGTTTACGGCGAAGAGCCAGCACGGCCTTCGTATCGTGACCGCACCGAACGGACCGACCGCACCGACGAGCGTTCTCCTGAGAGAGGATCAAAGCCTTGGCAGTCTGGTGCCAACCGTTCTGATCGTCCTGCTTTCGCTGGTGCCGGTGCTCGTTCCGAAGGGCGTTTCGAGGGCCGTTCCGACAGTCGTTCTGAGGGTCGTAATGAGGGTCGTTCTGAGGGTCGTAATGAGCCTTGGCGGCCTTCAAATTCCGGGGCCCCGTCGACGGGTGGTTCCGATCGTTCCGGTGGAGCTGGTCCTCGGACCAGTAGCTTCAACCGAACCGCAGGATCCTCTGATCGTCCGGGATTTTCGCGTGGTCCATCGGCTGATCGTGGTGCTCGTCCTGGTGGGTCTGGCGGCTTTGATCGTGATCGTGGTTCCTCGGATGGCCGCGGTGGATTTGCTGGCCGTTCTGTGGGCGCAAGTTCAACGGCTCCCGGCAATACCTACGCCCGTACTGATCGTCGTCCCAATGGTGGCGCTGGTGCTGCTCGGTGGGATGCGGCGAATTCCAATAACTCGGGCTCAGGTTCGGGGGAGCGTTCGTGGGGAGCCAAGCCTGGTGCAGGTCGTGAAGGTGGACGGGAAGGCGGGGCCAGCGCTTGGGTTCCACGTTCCTCAGCCCCCGCTTCGCGCGGTGACAAGTGGGCTGGTCGCGACCGAGACCGTCCAGCTCCAGCTACGGGTGAGCGGACCGGTTCGAAGCCTGCCTGGGGTGCACGTCGCCCTAGCTAGCTGGTAGTTCGACTTCTTTGGTCTTGTTGCCATCGGAATTTCGAGGGTCAAAAAGTTGTGCGTGGCCTTCACTTCGGTGGGGGTCACGTTGCATTTCGGGATGAAGAATTGGGATGCTTTGGGATTGAGGCTCGGGGGTTGTGTGTCCGGGGCACGAAAAACGGCTTTCATCCGAGCTTGAGGTGTTCCCAAGGAACTTGTCACTCAAGTCGATCACCACGGGTGGCGATACATAGGAAGACCTTGGAGGGTTGGAGGGGGAAGAAAAGTCCTAAGGAGGACTCGTGTTCCGTAGCAAACGTCATCGTCGTGCAACCCGTATTGCATCGGCAGTTTTAGCGGGCTTAGGTGCCCTTGCTACTGGCGTCTACGGAAACGCGTCCCAAGCAGCATCCTCACTCAAAATTGGTGTACCCGCATACTTTTGGCCAGGCGGCTCTTGGGATCGTATCGTGGCTGCTTCTGCCGACGTTTCTCTTGCCGTGGTCAACATTGCCACGGGACCAGGTGCCGCGAAGAACACGGCCTTTGTGACCCAGTTTGCTGCTGCTCGAGCAGCGGGGATCAGACTTGTTGGCTACGTCGACACCACATATGGGGCACGCTCAGCGGCTTCAGTCAAGATTGACATTGCCAATTACAAGTCTTGGTATGGCATCACCGATATCTTCTTCGATGAAACCCCGTGGTCGTGTGACGCTACGGCGTACTACGTAGACATAGCGTCCGTGGTTCATGCAAATGGCGGCACCAACATTTTGAATCCCGGTGGAAGTTCATTAGAATGCTGGGCTCCGATTGGCGACATGGTTGTCAACTTCGAAGGCTCGGGGACGACGTATGACAGCTGGGCGCCCGACCAATGGACGAATCAATATCCAGCGTCGAAGTTCTGGCACATTGTCTACGGCACGCTTGGACCTCAGGTTGCGGAGACCGTAGCGAAAACCAAAGCGCGGAATGCGGCCACGGTGTTTATTACCGATGACATCATGCCGAACCCGTTTGACCGTATGCCCGATCCGACCGTTTGGGCTCCCCTTCTCGGGGCTATTGGTCCGGTTGCCGTTGCCGTAAGCACCACCACAACTCCCGGCGCATCCACCGCAACGGCTACTACGGCCCCTGTTGCTGCAACGGTGCCAGCTCCGCTGATCACCTTTGAGACCGTCGCCACAACTACCATTGAAGCGTCCACCACAACCGTTGCACCCACTGTTGCACCAACTGTTGCGCCAACCGTAGCAACTACGGTCCCCCCCACGTCGCCTCCTGCGACGGCTGCCCCAGCGACTGCACCAAAAGCTACGGCCGCCCCTGCAACTACACCGAAAGCCACTGCTGCTCCCGTTGCGGCTGCGCCTAGTCCTGCGGCACCGGCGGCCTCAACTCCCGCCCCCAATTATCCAGCCGCCGTTTACGGGGCGCCACCAACGGGCGGCGGCGTGGAAATTGTGACTGCTTCCGACCGTGCGAAGCCCGACTCACCAGCGCCAGATTCAGTCAAGACCGACGGTGCGAGGCTCGAGAGTCCAAAGGCCGACGCTGCCCGGATCGACGCTGCGAAGACCGATCCCCTCAAGGCAGAATCTGCCAAGAGCGACAGCCCGGCAGTTGGTTTGACAGAAAGTTCCGCCTCAACATCGGCAACCGTTTCAGGAGTTCCCAATGCAGGGGCTCCAGCCTCAAAGCTGCCCAACAAGCTCGCTCTGAAGACGCCGGAAACCGGTAACGGCAAAAAGCCTGCGGTCAACGCAAAATCAAAGAAGTCAACAAAGCCTCCTGCAAAGCAAATCGCCAAGGCGCCTTCAAAGATTCTTGCCAATGCCAATGCCGCTGCCAATGCCAATCCCAAAGCCGGCCCGAGGATCCCGTTGGCAAAGGCACCTGCCTTCAACGTGGCTGCGAGACCAATTGCTGCGGCCGCCAATCGGTAGGTTCGTTGACGGAGAAGTGTGAGTCATCGGGATCGCTCCACACAAAGACGTCTATGGCCAGATACGGTCGCCTTGTTCTTGCTTGATTTCCTTGGCGGCCTTGGCGGTGGTGCGGTCCCATTGGCGACGCCAACCGACAACCCCGGTGGGTCCTGAGAGTGACGTTGAGTTGCCACTGGCGGCTAAGCGCCTGGCGGTCCACCAGTCGCTGCGTTGCTCATCACCGAGCAGCGTGACGGCAGCTTCAATGCGAGTAGTAAGTTCACGTGCATTGTCATCTTCAGACACCATGATGGGATCGCCAAAGGTCACGATGGTGTTGTGACGCTTTGGGATTGATTTGCCCTTGGGGAGGACCTCGTCGGTGCCTTCAATGTGGACGGGCACGACGGGGCACACTCGGCGGATAGCGAGGAAGGCTGCGCCGGGTTTGAATTCTTGGCCCCAACCGTCGCTGGAGCGTCCGCCTTCGGGGAAGATGATCAAGCTCCAATCACGACGAAGCAAGGCCAGCAACTGATCAGATGAATCGCGGGATACCTTGCGCCGTTCAATAGGCACGGCATTCAAGACCAGCGCGCTTACGGTTGCTTTGAAACGCTTGTCAAAGAAATAATCGGCGGCGGCGGCCACAATGGCCCGTTTGCGAAACCGATAGGGGAGCGATGACAGCAGCAACCCGGTGTCGAGGTGGCTGTGGTGGTTGGCCACGAAAATGACTGGGCCGCTCAACGCTTCAAGTCGGTCGAGTCCGCGAATATCGGGGGCGGTAAGTGCGCGGAGCGCTGGAGTCAACACGGCCGCCTGAATAGCCCGTCGAGTTACCCGTGCGCCGGGTCCACGTGCCCATTCGGTGTCGTAATTGACACCCAGTTCGCTCAGCACTTCCAGCGGCTCTGCGTTGCCGGGCATCGCTGGCGCGCGGTACGGGAAACCTTGCATACGAGCGGGCAACTTGGGCTTGGGCAGAGCAGACATCGAAGCAGCGCGATCAGTAATGGCCCTTACCAACGGTCCACGTCGCCACGGCTTTGCATCCACGTGGCCATCACCGACGGGGGAGACGCTCATAGGTGACCCC
>JAYTWN010000144.1:0-5177 GCA_043743435.1 Acidimicrobiia bacterium | reverse complement strand
CCTAGCCATGATTTCGGGATTTTTTGGACTTTGGACTTCTGTTGCGAATGGTTACTTCGCCGCCCAACACCAAACAGTTACAAGTGCGTTGGTCTCAGTATGCATGGCGGTGTTGAACGGTTTTTCTATCATCTACGTTGCCCGGCGCTACCATTCGATTCCTGCCTTGACGGCGACTGTTGCAGCTATTTGTTTCATCCAAGCTGCAGTTCTTCTGTATCTTATGGGCGGCCGCTCGGGCCGAAAATCTCTCAACATGTTTCAGGCCAATCGCAGTGCACTCGGGTCGATTTGGGCCCACTGTCTCGGCACGGGCTGGTGGAGCCTTTCCATGCTGCTCATAGGCGGATTGGATCTCTTCTTGGTCGCACGTGTTGACTATGCCAACGTTGGGTCCTTCGGGATCGCTGCCAGGCTTGTTGGGCTCGTTCTAGGGCTACTGGCTGCGGCAACGACACCCCTTATGACCATCGCCTCACGTTCAGCCGCGACCAGCGACGCTGCAGCGATATCGCGCCTTCTGATCCGGAGCACGCGCCTCACCAATTGTGGAAATGCACTTGTCGGCGGGGTTCTTTTCAGCGCCGCTCCGGTGATTGTGGAAATCTACGCTGGGGAAAAATACGTCCACAGCGGAGCAATGCTGCTTCGACTCCTTCTTGTCGGCAACATGGTCAGACAACTGGGAGGTTCTCTTGGATTGGTTATGGTTGCAACCGGAGAACACCGCAAGGCCGTGATTCCACCGATCGCGGAAGGTCTCTCAAATTTGTCCATCAGTGTCATCCTGGGCTCGCTAATCGGCGCTGCTGGAGTGGCCATCGGAACAATCTTTGGGGCAGTCGTTTCGCTAATCCTCTACAACCTGTTGGTTTTTCCAAAATTTCGAGCATTTACAATCCGCCCTCGACTTTTTTTCATCGAGGGGGTATTGCCAGCTTCGCTGGTTTTCGCACCGGCTCTTCTGGCCCTGCCTTTCCAAAAATCTTCGAACTACACACAGGTGACACTTTTGACGGTCCTAGCATTTTGCGCTGGTCTGCTCGTCTTTGCCCGGTTGGGGTTGAAACCCGACGAACGCCTCTCTTTAATCAGCAGCATTCGCGTCTGGTTTTCAAAACACCGAAACAAATAATCCTGCGAAAGGGACGAGCAGAAGAAGGTAATCGTTTGCTAAGAACTCATTGTCACCAGGGTCAACTGGTAGTAGACAAAGTCGCCTGACATGGCGCATTACCTTCCACTGGGCTGCGAAACCGTACGTTCGAATCCCTGCAATCTTGTGTCCTAGCTCTAAGGCGAGGTGGTCACGCCACTGGCTCCACCGCCGATCGAACCCGCTTCTCAAATCGCGTCTTCCTCGGCTTCCCAAACATTTTGCGATATTGCCACCTTTAAAGCCGCATAGCCACGTTCCCTTGAACTCGCCAACTTCGACGAGGAAATGGAAGGCTTGCGTTCACGCCGCCGCTTGATTTTGAACCGTCATTGATACAGGTTCGAAACCCACAAAGAAAAACCGAGATTCGGCTTACGAATGCAACAGCTTTAATTCTCGATCGAGGGCGGAGTTCCAACCAAATTCCACACAGTCAGTGGCCACAGTGCTCTCAGGGCGCCAGTTCTTGATGCAGTTGTCAGCACGTTTAGCAGTTGAGCGCCATCCCGGTATCGAGAGTAGGGCGGCCAGGCTCGCAATTACCAACAAGATGAGCGCCGATCGAGAAATGACCTCAGCTCTGTTCGGGAAATAGCGGGCAAGCAAAGCAAAGAGCGAAAGGAAACCCAGGGTTGTCACCGTTGTGTATCGGCTTTGCGCAGCAGCTTGATAGAAAGGAGCGGCTCGTGCAATCGACGACATGCCCACGAAGCAAAGGGTCACGACGAGTAAAGCCGAAAGCCCTGCGTATTCAGATCCAGGGCCGTCGATTGACTTTCTGCCGAGATTCGCAACTGCTTCTTTGTAGAGAACCCAGGCCACGCCGGAAAGCAGCACCACCCCGACAACGAATGGAATCACCTCTCCTCCTGGTAAATCGCGTCTGATCCACGCACTTGGGAACTT
This sequence comes from Acidimicrobiia bacterium, assembly GCA_043743435.1. GTDB lineage: Bacteria > Actinomycetota > Acidimicrobiia > Acidimicrobiales > JANYDT01 > JANMZO01. Next base: position 3,112 of record JAYTWN010000144.1, on the reverse strand, counting down.
AAGTACACAGCCCATCATTTCAATGAAAACGGTGGCCGTTCTCAGTGCTGAGGAGCCATCGACCCCGCCCGGATCCCCAACTACCACGCCCGCTATGGCTGCGAGTCCAAACCATAGGGCAGCCAGGCGGCGATGACCCGTAAACAGGTACACAACGGCGACGCCGACCCAAGCCAAGATCCCGTGTGCGCTGCTCAGTGTTGCTATGAGGCAAGCAAGAACAATGAGAGCGGTTCTGTCCAATCGAAGCGGCCTTTGTAGGCTTAATGCGATGGCCCAAAGCACCCCGGCGTTGACCATAAACCAGGCCAGTTGGTAACCCCACAACCAATTTTCACTCTGGGCCAAGCCGAATATGGTGAGGCAGGAAAGTAAGGTCCGATGTGGGAGGTCGCTCGGCAGAATTTTCAGCAATGCAGGTAGGGTTGCGAGTGCAACCACAAACGAGGCGACCAGGAGAATCCGAAAGTCACCATGAGAAAGCCGGAGCAGACCGCTGGAAACAAGTCGTGGCAAGACCTGGCGGTGGCCGTTCCAAGGCACCCATAAATCGCCCCATGAAAGACCGGTGCGAAGCGACGCCGAGACCCTAAGAAAGTCGACATCGTCACGGATTGGGGTTTCAACCCCGACCAAAGCAATAAGCGCACCGACGACTATCGGCATTCCGGTGCTAAGACAAAGGAGGCGTTTTTCTTTCATTAACTCTCACGCTACGTTACTGGCCCCACCCGATGGAGGAGGGTTGCCCAGAGCGTCTTGCTTGAGATACCCCCTACTCCCACCAATACAAGTGATGGCAACGATCGCCAGTAAACCTCAAAACGCGGCGGCATTACGCCGTTCTATTTGCCACTAGCCGCTTGTGGGCTGTCGCTCTTCGGTCCCGTAATTTCACTACGGCTCTTGAGCCAAGCCTGCGCAGGTTAGCTGGAAGGCACCTGGCGAATGAGGCGCGCTTTCTCCACAAAAATTTGGCTAGGGCTGGATAGCTTGCCAAGATTTCGCAAGCCTGAACAGGGGTAAGGCTAGATGCGTCAACAGAAAACCTTCTTCTCCCGAATTCAAATTCCGGCAGGTACTTTTCAGCTTCGCGTTGAACCAGGGGTGGGAGGCAATACCCGTTGGCCTTGGCGAAAGCTTTGAGTTTCTGAGTTTCCGGGCTATTCGTGCCTGGTACCTCGACTGACATCCCTCGCATTACTGCCTGAATATCGAGATTTCGTAGCTCAGGTCGCTTCAATTTGACCCAGTCGTACACTTCGGTCGTGGCTACGAACAAGCTCGGAAAGTCTTCCAAACCTGGAAGTGAATTATCAGATGAGAACTCAAACGCTGACAAGCGTTTAAAATCGAGTCCGGGTTCTTTATTGTCCGAGAAACCAAGCATTGACGCACCGTTACTCTTTGGTGACTGACCATCTACGAGGAACGAACGATCTAGCGAAATTGACGAAAACTCGCCGTAAGTCGCAAGTGCGAAACTGAGGAACACATCCGGACTCCTGGAGGGGCTCAACACGCCAAATTCGTTTAGAACTCTGTTTAGCCAATCGACGCTAATAAACCCTTGATACGGTCCAGGGCCCTGTGTGTACAGATCCGGCGAAACGAACATGTCCTCTGGGCTTGTTCGCATTCGGGTTGCCATCTGTCGGTGGTTTCGGCGGCTGAATCTGACCCGTGATGGCGAATCGGAGGTCTCCCATCGATAGTGCCGGGCCGCACGGTCGCAGATGACTCCATCGAATCCATCGAGAAACGCGTTGACAAATTCCTTGCGGATAGAGCTGAGCAGAAAATCGTCGTCTCCCATTATTAGGAGGTGCGTCACCGCTGTTTTCTGCACGCTCTCGAAACCGCGTTGCCAGTTTTGCGACATCGAAACAGGCTCGCTCGGGCGTTCGATCATGGTCACCAAGGCGCCCTCGAGCGCTCCGACAGTAGCCTGGCCTAGCCCAAGATCACCGTTGTTCGCCACGAAAAGCTCGACGCGGAAAGGGCTCGCTTCTCGAAACCTGACGCAGCTTTCTACGGCGTGTACCAAGAACTCTTCGCGATTCCGGGTCGGAATTAACACGCCCAACACGATGTCATCTTTAGTTTTGGAGGGCTTCGTCTCCGAACGGGTTCTCGAACCTCCTTTTCCTTGGACAACTGTGGGTCCCAATGGTGATTTAGTTTGTCGTCGCATTGCTTAGCCTCCTGCCCCGATCGATCCGATCGACCCAACAAATTGTCGAGCTGTTGCGCCAAAAACTGAAGAACAATAGAATGTTCATCGGTATCCTTTCTTAGTTTCTTTCCAGGACCGTGTTCGGCCGGAGCGTGGAAACTGACCTTCGGCTGGCCGAACAACTTTGCTCCGTTCGATGTCAAAGCGAAGTGCCCGAGCATCTTTACGAAACAATCGGGCCGCGCCGAGAACAAGACCCCGGGCAAGCGGCACCGGAGTACAAGAAATGAGCGAGAAGACTCCTCGTCTTTTCCAAGATCTTTCAAGCGGATAGACGCTGCTAGCTGCTGATCGACCGAAGATGCGCCGAGCTCGGAATGTCAGCAGCAGGTGAGCTTGGCTTTGCAGGGAGGCAGCCGAGAATTTGACCCAGGATGACGGGTCATTAAACGTTGAGCGAATCAGTTGTGGCCACTGTTGGGTCCATACCCGAAGTGCTCGTGTTTCCCAATGGGCCACCCCGTAACGAATACTTATGGCGGGCGGACTCAAAACCGTAACTGCCCGAGCAAAGGGCGCGGAGAGAATGAATCCAACGTGCTGAAACTCTGAACCGAGGTGGTGAGCGTTTCGACGAGCTAGCCATTCTGCTCGTTCGATAACTACGGATCCTATGAAGGTGAGTAGCCCTGCTGTTCCAGCGAGCGCTGCTACCTCGGCATTGGGAGGGACCTCAAGGAGGCACCCAGGATCCAGCATCGTGTCGCAGAGCGGTCTTCCGTTGGGGTCCTGCACCCTCGCGTCGACCAGAACCAAACTCGGGCGTGAAGGTTCGAGCAGAGCTGCAACTATCCGGTGTGCTGCATCGGGGTCCGGGTGGTCATCGTCGGTAAAGAGCCAACAGTAGGTGCCGTTTGCGGATTGAACAGCTAGGTC
>JAYTWN010000143.1:0-2122 GCA_043743435.1 Acidimicrobiia bacterium | reverse complement strand
GAGGACCTCGACCGCACCCAGGCCATCGCCGTCGCCGCGTGGGAGCACGCCCGCGCCACGCTGGCCGCCGGCGAGCACCATCTCGTGATCCTCGACGAGGTCACCTACCCGATGAACTGGGGTTGGATTGATTCGGCACAAGTCATAAGCACACTGGTTAGTCGTCCTGAAAAGGTGAGCGTCATTTGTACCGGCCGGGATGCGTCGGCAGAGTTGATGGCTATTGCCGATACCGTGACCGAGATGCGGAAAGTTACGCACGCGTACGACAGCGGAATCCGGGCTAAAAAGGGAATTGACTACTAGATCAGTAGTAACTAGGAGAGCGCGCAGAAGCAGAGTTGACTTCGAGTTTCTTGTTGGTCTGTGCCTGTGGTTGGCCACCTCCGCCCGGTGATGCGGTGTTCTTTCACGCGCTCACCCTGCATCGTTCGGCCGGTTCGGCACAGCGTCGTCGCGTGGTTTCGCTGCGATTCCTCGGAGAAGATGCCACGCACGCTCCGAGACGCTGGCGTACCTCTCCACCGTTCCCAGGCCTCGCCGATGAACTCCCCGAAGGCGCTCCCATGAATCACCCACTGTTCCCGGTGCTGTGGACCGTCTGATGCCGCTGCCGGCTTACCAAACCGAGCCAACCAAATCGAGCCGAGCCGCCCAAACAGCGTCGCAACCAACCAAACCGTTACGATCGCCAAACCGCTGCCTACAAACAGTCGCTGCAAGCCAGACCGTCACGACCAACCAAACACATCCGAAACTCAACCAAGTGGGCAGGCAAACGTTAGGTAAGGGCGATAGTTCCTGCGGGGTTCGATTCGGTGGCGGGTTGCACTTCGCCGATGGTCCAGGCCGAAACGTTGGTTGCTGCTAGCTCGGAAAGCACGTCCGGCAATCGATCGGGCGAGACACACAACACGAGTCCGCCGGAGGTTTGTGGGTCGACCAAGAGATCTGCTTCGGCTTTCCAAAGCGGACGATTGCGCACGAAGGGATTAACGAATTCTGCGTTGCGACCGGTTCCGCCTGGCACAACCCCGTCGGCGAGGAGTTCTCGTACCCCGGTAATGATAGGAAGCGAGGCGAAATCAATGGAGATACACGCGCCGCTACCGAGCGCCATTTTGTGAAGGTGACCAACCAAGCCGAATCCGGTGATATCCGTAGCGGCTCGTAGCCCAGCGGCAACGGCAACAACGCTGGCTCGATCGTTTAGGGTAGTCATAGCCTCAACTGCGGCCAGATAGGAAGCGTGCAGAGTACCGCCGATGGCAACCGCGTCAGCAGGCATGCGTTTCACTGCGGTGGCGATAACTCCTGTTCCCAGCGGCTTAGTGAGCACCAAGATGTCACCAGGTTTTGCTGCGTCGTTCGTGAGGATGCGGTCGGGGTGCACCTCGCCCACCACGCTCATGCCGTACATCGGCTCGGGCCCGTCGATGGTATGTCCACCTATGACCATCCAACCGCCGCGTTCCGCGACGGCACCGGCTCCGGCGAGCACATCGCCCAACAAGTCGAGTGGAAGCACATCGCGGGGCCAGGCAGCAACATTGAGAGCAAACAGCGGTTTGCCACCCATGGCATACACATCACTGGCCGAGTTAGCCGCAGCAATGGCACCCCATGTGGCAGCGTCATCAACGATTGGGGTGAAGAAGTCAACGGTGGCCACCATGGCCCGCTCCGCTGAGACGCGCCAGACCGCGGCATCGTCTCCACTGGACGTGCCAACCAAAAGGTCGGGATGGTTGGGCGTAGGCAAACGGCGCAACACGTGCGCCAACTCGGTTGGTCCGAGCTTGCAGGCTCAACCAGCGCCGTGGCTGTATGCGCTCAGTCGTAGTTCAGTCATAAAAGTGCTGGGAGTGATTGGAGTGTTCGGGTTGGTTTGGTCATCGAAGTTTCGTTACCAAAGGAGTTTGGAACGCAAAGAGTCTGCCAGCCTCAGCGCAAAATGCCGAACACGTTCACGCATCCGCCACAGGAATTTCTGACGTCTGGACAGAGGTTGCAACGCCAGCCTGTATGTGAGCCGTCTTTTCGCCATTTGCGACTTGTTGCGGTCGCATCGGTGGCCGCTCCTAGTGTCCTGTGCTAGCGAGCTGCAGCCACCTGATCGCAA
>JAYTWN010000142.1:0-2955 GCA_043743435.1 Acidimicrobiia bacterium | reverse complement strand
TGTGTGTGTGTGGGGTCAAGGTAGAGGACATTGGCGAACGTGTAGAGGGTTAACGGGTTCACGGTTTCGATGGCCAGCACACCTCCCGGTTCCAGCGCGACAAAGGCATGGGTGATGGTGTCTACTCGTTGTTGAAGGGACAGGTGTTCGATCACCTGGATGACCGCCACGCCGCCGAGCGAGTTGGGTTTAACCGCAGCGAGGTGGGCAACACCGTCGGCGGTACGAACATCGAACCCGGCCGCAACACATGCGTCGACCGAGACTTGATCGGTTTCGAGACCGTAAGCACTCAGGTTGGCATCGCGGAGGGATTCGAGCATTTCGCCGTTGCCGCATCCCAGATCAAGAATCGGTCCGCCAACACCAGCGAACACCGGCACAATACTGCGCATGCTCGTGACGACATCAGCCCGCGAGCCCCGAAATCGCTCCGTGAAATCTGCTGACGTATACGGAGGTTCAAATCGCGTGGCCTCTTGCAGCTTGGCGACCTGTTGACGAAGCTCAGCTACTTGTTCAGTCAGCGTTTTGATTTCCTTGGTGAGCGCAATCGGGGTTTTCGCCCCGACATTGAACATTTCACGGAGTTTTGCCGCCACAGAATCCGGACTTGTTGACCGACCGGGGTGCTGGAGTGACATGCCACCACGCTAGGTCGCGTCGGCTCGCCTCTGCGGGACATCTCTGCTCTCCTCGTCCGATACCCAACTTGCCTTCGCTGGCTCATTCATCGATGGCCGCGAATTGTGTCGCCATTGGAGGATTCGCGCCCATCGATGCACCGAAAAGGTGCTGGAGCCCCTATTGTTCGAATTGTTCGAGGCGAAGCACACCGGCGGTGCGAGCGATCCGCCAGCCTTCAACCAAATCGGCTCTCGGCATCACACCCCGAGCCACAGCCAGGGCACGCTCGACGGTGGCCAGGCTCATCGGATGACCATCACCCACGCCAGCTGCGACCATCCAACGGCTGAGGGCTCGCCGGGCTAGCGAAACTGGAGCGGAAGCAATTGCTCGGGCTGAGGTGGGGTCGATCACTGCAGCAAGACTTTCCAGTAGAGCCACATCGTCCTTCGTCACCAGGGCCATGCGCGCGATCAGTGGGGTGACATCGCGCTTTGCAATCGCATCGAGCAGCGGCAGTAGTTCGTGACGAATTCGTACCCGTCGGTAGCGTGGATCACCGTTCATAGGGTCGTCGACCACGTCCAGGCCCGCGTCATCACACAGCGCCAAGGTATCCGCACGACGGATGCCGATAATTGGCCGTACGACGGTATCGTTGCGGAGCATGGGGGCCAAACCGTCGACGCCCGTGCCACGAATCAGGTTGGCCAGGACCGTTTCGGCCAGATCGTCGGCAGTGTGGCCAACCATGACGCCATGGGGCAACTCGGCGTAACGGGCATCTCGGGCGCGGGCTTCGAGATTCGGACCGTCGGCAACTGCAACGGTCCGCAAGACGAAGTTGACGCCGAGCTGCTCGGCCACGGATCCAACCGCCAGACCCTCACCGCCAGATTCCGGCCGGATACCGTGATCGACGTACCAAACCGTGACCTCGCAGCGGGCTTCAATCGCCAGCAGCAACATGGCTACGGAATCGGCGCCACCGGAAACGGCCAGGTCAACGGGAGTACCGGCAGTCGGAAACGTGCACAACGCCAGGAGCTTCGCCTTGTTGATCGGCCGCTGACCTGAGGAGAACGGCTTTGCTCGCCCCGTCGTCATCGGTGCCTTTTCGCCTTGAAAGCCATCACTGAGGCCCACTCGAACCGAGAAAACGGCCGAGTGAGCGCAGGTTTAGCGGCGATGACCCTTATTGGAGAGCACCTTGACGTAGTAACCGATTGCGGTGGCAATGATGCCAAGAACGCCACTGCCTACAAGGAGGACGGCGAGCCAAAAGAACCAAGGCTGGTTGAGGGCGAGAAGCATTGCTTCAGACTATCGGGCGACGAGGCTTAGGCCATACTTCGATTTGGCGGCAGAAACGTGTCGGCTCTATCCGTCTCGCTTTTCGCGTATGGGCTTTACGGGATTGTTTTTTCGTTTGGGCTTTTCACGTTGGGTGCCTCGAACCGAACAGCCACCCGCGAAGGGTGGCCGGTAGCTAATCGGGTGGGCGGGGTGATTACGCGATTTTCTTCCCGCGAGTGCGGGGAACAATCATCGGCTCGTGCGTTGAGCAAAATTTTCCGTTGTTGTAGATGGATAGACGCGTTGCGCAATCGGGCTCGCGACATGTTCTACCGGGGGTGAACTTGCGTGACGGACGATCGGAACCCGAGAGGGGTTTGGCTCCTACTGCATGCTCAGTCATACACATTTAAACGCTTGCTCAAGGCTGTCTATTCCCGAGTTCAAGGAATTAGAGAAAAATTCACCTTGGAAACTGGAAACGTCTCGACAGAAGCTCAAAGGCCCTAACACGGGGCCCAGGCTGAATGGGTTATTCCTTGCAGATGGCGTTGCGAATACGTTCGGCCAGCGAATCAGGAACCCTGCTGACACAGCGTGAGGCAATCACCAGGCGCAGTTCGGCCTCAAAATCAAACGCGGAGAAGCACGAAGGACAGGCTTCGAGGTGACTTTGAATTTTGTTACGGCGTTGTTCGTTGAGTTCGCCATCAAGAAAGTTGTAGAGCCGAGCCACCATGGCACTGCAATCGCCGCCAACTGCCGGATCAAACGGACCAAAAGGGTCAAACGGTTCGAAGGCGCCGTGTTGTGGTGTCGCCATAGGTTCGAACTCGTTCATGGGATTCTCTGGATGATTTAGGTCAAACCGGGGGTCACCCGATCGAACGACGAACTCAGCACGCTCTTACCGCTTGTGTTACCAATTGTTTTGCTTAACAACTACCCGCCAGCCGACCTTATTCCTGATGATTCCTCAGAATTGCTCACGAGTGCTGGGCGACATTGAAAAGAGCGGGGTACTACGACTGC
>JAYTWN010000141.1:0-2654 GCA_043743435.1 Acidimicrobiia bacterium | reverse complement strand
CCCTGGGCGAAGCTGTCCGACGGTTGGTGGCCGAAGGTTTAGTCGACCATATCGACATGAACTTTGGTTGCCCGGCACCGAAAGTTACCCGCAACGGTGGAGGCTCAGCGGTCCCGTTGAAACGCAATCTGTTTCGTTCCATTGTTCGTGCCGCTGTTGTTGCCGCACGGGAAGAATCCGGTGGGCGAGTACCGGTCACCATCAAGTTCCGCAAGGGCCTCAACGATGACCTGTTGACCTTCCTCGATGCCGGGCGCATTGGTGAAGAAGAAGGTGTGGCCGGGGTAGCCCTCCACGCTCGAACCGCAGAACAGTTGTATTCCGGTAAGGCCGATTGGAAAGCCATCGGCGAACTCAAAGAAGCCGTGACTTCGATTCCTGTGTTGGGAAACGGCGACATTTGGGAAGCTTCCGATGCGCTCACCATGATGCACGAAACAGGGTGCGACGGCGTTGTGGTTGGCCGTGGTTGTTTAGGCAAGCCGTGGTTGTTCCGAGATTTGGCCGACGCCTTTGCTGGCCGACCGATTCAAGAACCCCCGGTTATGGCGGAAGTAACCGCCATGATGCGCGAGCATGCCCAGTTGCTGTGGAACTACTTTGAACTGGATCGTGGCATTCGCGATTTTCGTAAGCACGCAGGTTGGTACGTGACCGGGTATTCCGTGGGGCCCGACATGCGACGACGACTTGGTCAGGTTTCCTCGCTGGACGAGCTCGATGATTTGATCGGCGAAATTGATCCTTCGCTTACGTTACCCGAAGCGAATCGTCGGATACCACGTGGACATACCAATGGCCCACGTCCGGTACATCTCCCTCACGGATACCTCGACAATCTCGACGATGCCACGCCTCCGTCGGTTGAAGAAGAATCCATGGCCAACGGTGGATAGTGGCGATACTCAGGATGGCAGTCATATCGCAGGTGGCCAAAGGCTGATTCTGGCCTCGGGGTCGCCTCGTCGACGCATGTTGATGGAACGGTTCGGCATTACCTGCACGGTGGTGCCCGCAGACATCGACGAAACCCCGCGAACTGGCGAATTGGCCGATGCCTACGTGGCTCGCCTGGCTATCGAAAAGGCCGTTGCGGTCCAAAGCCGGTTGTCAACAGCAAGCGGAAGCGGGGGAAGTGCCGGCAATCCGGGAGATGCGGGTGTTGCGGTTCTTGCCGCCGATACTACCGTTGCCTTGGAGGGTCTGATTTTAGGCAAACCCGAAGACGCCCACGATGCCATACGTACGCTTACTTTACTTTCTGGCAGAACCCACCAGGTGCATACGGGCATTGCGGTCGCTACGGCATCGGGATGTCAACATCGAGTGGTTACGAGCAATGTCACCATGGTGGAACTCGACGCTGCGCTGATTGCTTGGTACGTAAGTACGGGCGAACCGTTCGACAAAGCTGGCAGCTACGCCATTCAGGAGCGGGCTGCGGCGTTTGTGAGCAATGTAGACGGCAGTATGGACAACATTGTTGGCTTACCCATGATCGAAACCATCGCGTTGTTGTACCAAGCGGGCGTTGGCGTGTCGTACCGAAGCAACGCCTAAGCGGACTGCCTCAAGCTTGAACTTGTGCGGCCAGACGACGAGGCGACGAGGCGACCAAGCAACCTATGCACTGCGCAACTTGGCGGCGCTCAGGGTGAAAATGCCGGGGTGGCGAACCACCACAGTCGGCACCCCGGCATGATGGAGGTATCGGTCAGCCATCGTGTCTTCTGAAGTTCTTCTTTGCCTAAACCCGGCCGATGATCCTATCGAACTATGCACAATATGCACCGATAGGCAAAGCGAACCACTCACACCCATAGACCGAATAATGCGTGCGAACTTGGTTTGAGGTTTCAGCACCGTTCCCTTGATCACCCCAAAATCTGAAAAAATCATTTGCTTACAAGAGGGAATTAGTGGTCGAAGGTAGAAATTGCTTTTAGTGCGCCCAAGGATTGACCGATAATGTCCTGGAAACGTCGCGACTAGACAAGCCGCAAATCTTGGCGCACCGTCAGGACGCAGAAGCATTTCCCCTGAGCGCATACGATCCTGTTTCAACCGGCGAGAGCAAAGATGTGCTGCCAATCGATCGAGAGCTCCGCAACCGAAACCTTATCTGCTCGTTCCTAGATGGAGCGTTGGGCAAAAATCAAACACTTGAGCGAGATGTGGTGAACCGAGGAATACATCAAACTACCGTCGAACCTCGGATCTACAAAGCACGACCCGACCACCACCAGACCGACCAAAGCGCCGTGGACGGGCTTCGCATGAGGACTTCCGCTTCAATGGTCGAGTGCTCGTAGGCTTGTAACGTGAATTTGTTGCCTCGCTTTGTCCACCGTGGTTTCTGGAGTGATCTAGGGGCGGTTGTGCTCGTAGCGCTTATCACCGCAAACCCCTTGGCCAGCCAAGCCCGAGCGGCCTCGCCTTCGACCAAACCGTTTCGCCTCCTGGGGCCAACCACGACAGTTGCAGGGTTGGATCGTGCGGCCCTGTTGCAGGCCGTGTTGTTTTCACGGATCAACGCCACCAAGAAAACCCAAGAGGCCAAAGACTGTTCTGATCGTCCGCAAGTGAGCAATGCTCCTTCGGTCTTTGTTCTCCCTGGCCAACCCGGCAAGACCTTGGCCTGCACGGTGCCAGCC
>JAYTWN010000140.1:0-22910 GCA_043743435.1 Acidimicrobiia bacterium | reverse complement strand
CAAACAGCAGCAACAGCAAGAACAACACGAGATCAAAGTGGTACCAAATCAAATCGGCAAAACACACCAAACTGGTACCAAATCAGAGTGGCAAACTCAGGTTCCCGAAACCGAAGAGGTCGTCGTCGCTGTCAGCGTGCCAGTAGTACCCATCGACCATGGTGCTGTTTGGGAAACAAGATTTGTTGTCGTAATCGCGGGGGCCAGTGTTGATATCGGGGTTTTGCAGCCGCCAGATGAATCGGAATAGCTGAACGGCACAGAACTCCGCACGCCAGTAACGCCGTAACCAAGCGTTGACCGTTGAAAATCGAACACCGCGGATTGGCCCGATAGAAAGACAGGGTAACTGTTAAAAACAGCGATTTGTTTCCACGTTGACCCAGGCTCACAAGTACGGGCCCGCGCATTCAACGGATCAATCTGAACGCGTGAACCATTCGTAACGGGTCCAATCGCGGTCTTATAAGACTCGTATGGCACACCGTACGCGCCCTCAAAATATGAGTAGTACAGAATCCCGCCTGAGACATACAAACGTTGATGATGATTACGATCACCAGACGCCCACGGATCCCAAGACAAAATCTCACCGCCCACCGGAGCCAATGGGAACGTGAAATCCAAAGCTGCTAGCTCGCATCTAGCTCCACCATAAACAAAGGAGCCTGAGGAGGTAATAGCGGCAATCGCATTTTGGGTGAATGTGACCGTGCCACCAGCAACCCCAAGCTTGCACCCATCGATAACTCTCGGAGGATCCAAAAACGTTGGACCCGAAAGCTGAGTCGTTTCCAAAGCTGGAGTCCCGCAACCACCAGTTGCATTGTCATAAACGTAACCACCACTACCGCCAATCGGGGTGGCCGAGGTGCCCGCCCAATATCCAAGCGTTGAACGCTGAAAATCAAACACCGCCGACTGACTAGACGTGAACACCGGATAACTGTTGAACGAGGCGATCTGCTTCCATGAAGACCCGGCTTCACACGTACGAGCACGGCTCGCGAACGGATCAATCTGAATGCGAGAGCCCGAAACGAAAGGACCGATTGCGGTCAAGTACGACTCATACGGCACACCATAAGCACCTTCAAAATATGAGTAATAAAGAACCCCACCAGAAACGTACAAACGCTGATGATGATTACGATCACCCGCCACCCACGGATCCCAAGACAAAATCTCGCCACCGCCTGGAGCAAGCGGAAACGTTATATCCAGTGCTGCGAGCTGACACTTGGCTCCAGAAAACAAGACTGAACCGGATGACGCAATCGACGCAATAGCTTGCCCAGTCAACGTAACCGTTCCACCCGCAACACCAAGCTTGCAACCATCAATGACCCCTGCAGGACCCAACACCGTTGGGCCCGTTAACACCGTGTCTCGAAGTACTGGCGTACCGCAACCGCCCGACGCATCATCAAACGAGTACCCTCCACCCCCACCGATCGGCGTAGCACCCACACCAGACCAGTAACCCAACGTTGAACGCTGAAAATCAAACACCGCAGACTGGCTAGACGTGAACACCGGATAGCTATTAAACGAAGCGATCTGCTTCCAATTGGACCCGGCCTCACACGTACGGACACGCGCAGCAAATGGATCAATTTGAATCCGCGAGCCCGAAACGACAGGGCCAATCGCTGTCAAATTCGACTCATACGGCACACCATAAGCACCCTCGAAATATGAGTAATACAGAACCCCACCAGAAACGTACAAGCGCTGATGATGATTGCGATCACCCGCCACCCACGGATCCCAAGACAAAATCTCACCACCAGCCGGAGCTGTTGGCACCGTAAAATCTAACGCTGCAAGCTGGCACTTCGCACCCGAAAACAGAAACGAGCCCGAACCAGAAACCGTCGCAATAGCCTGCCCCGTCAACGTTACCGATCCACCCGCAATCCCCAACTCACAACCATCAGTGGCCCCGGCAGGACCCAACACGGTCGGCCCAGACGACTACGCCGACCCAAACCCAGGCACCACCACATTCAAACCACCCCACACCAACCCAAGCACAACAACCGAAGGTAAAAACGAACGTCTCACTGTAGCCAACGCTCGGTAAGCGACCCGCAGAGGCCAACGTTCAACAGAATCGCTCACCGCACGCCGACCTTCGCTAGAACGATGCCCGATGCCCGATGCCCGAATCATTTTGAAAATCACCATTGCCCCGCCAATCAATACAAAAAAAGAACCATAGCCGACAACCATCCTTGCGTGTCGAATCGGCATCGCAATATAAAATTCGAATAGGGCAGATCACCCGGTTTCCCTTCCACACCAATCGCCCACGCACAAATGTCGGAATTGCTTATCGGCTGCGAACAACAGGCGCAGCAGCGCTTCTCCTCCTTGAATCTGCCGCGCAAATTGCCACAGATTTCACTGCAATTGCTGTGCGTTCATTCCCTAGAAAATTAGGATAATCCGACACTCGGCGGACGGTTAACGGCAACAAATAATCTGCATGCTTATTGGTTCAACGAACTACTGGCTGATTGTCACGTCCATCTCAGCCGTTACCGGCAGTGTGCGGTTCTAGAACGCGGTTACGGCGTGTTTTAGGGCTTCGAGTTCTTCGTCGTGAGCGTGGTGACTTCCGACGGCTGGGCTGGCCGACGCGGGGCGGGAAATGACGGCGAGGGATCGGCCCATGGTGGCAGCGATCATGGCTAGGCGGGGTTGCACGAAGGACCAGCCGCCCATGTTGGCGGGCTCCTCCTGCATCCAAACAATCTCGGTGGCATTCGGATACCCAGCGAGGACTTCGCGGATACGAGTCTCAGGCCAAGGGTACAACTGCTCCACCCGAACAATAGCTACGGCCGAAGGTTGCCCATCACGGGCAGCGTAGGCATCCCACGCAACTTTGCCGCTACACAGGATTACCCGCTGAGCCGAAGCCTTGTCTTGGTAGGTGGCGTCGTCGAGAACTTCCTGGAAAGACCCAGTTGTAAGCTCACTTACGTTGCTGCGAGTCTGCTTGGCCCGAAGACCCGATTTGGGCGACATCAACACCAAAGGCTTGGCGGCCGCCGAATGAATTTGTCTACGAAGCAGGTGGAAGATTTGCGCAGCCGTCGTAACGTTGGCAACTCGAATGTTGTCATCGGCGCACAGCTGCAGGAAACGTTCTAAGCGCGCAGAGGAATGCTCCGGGCCCTGACCTTCGTAGCCGTGAGGCAACAACAGCGAAAGCGACGTGGTCTGCTGCCACTTGGCCTCACCCGAAACCAGGTACTGATCAATCATGATCTGCGCACCGTTGCCAAAGTCACCAAACTGCGCTTCCCAGGCCACAAAAGCGTTGGGCATTTCTTGGGAGTAACCGTATTCAAAACCCAGCACGGCGTATTCCGACAACGAGGAGTCATACACGGTGAAACGTGCTTGATCGGGCGACAGATTGGCGAGTGGGTAGTACTCGGCGCCGTTGTGAACGTCGATCATCACGGCTTGGCGATGGCTGAACGTGCCGCGGCGCGAGTCTTGACCGGAGATACGAACCGGGTGACCTTCAAGAGCTAGCGAGCCATAGGCCATGGCTTCGCCGAGAGCCCAGTCGATCTCCCCGGAAGCGCCATAGGTTGCCGCACGAGCGTCCATTTGCTTGGCCAGTTTTGGATGCGGCGTGAAGTCGGCAGGCCAAGAATGCGTGGCCGCGGCGATGTGATCGAGAGTTTCGCGGGCAACACCGGTAGGTACGGCTACGAATGACGAAGGCAGTCCTTCGCCATGAGGAACAATCGGGTGTTCTAAGTTGCCCTTGTTCTTTTCAGCGCGGGTCTCATCAAGCGAGACTTGCATGCGCGCTTCGAAATCGGCAATGGCCTTCTCTGCGTCCTCCTGGGTGAAGATCTTTCGACCCACCAAATTTGAGGTGTAAATCTCGCGGACCGACGGGCGAGCATCAATGCGCTCGTACATCAACGGCTGGGTGTAGCGGGGCTCGTCACCTTCGTTGTGACCATGCTTGCGGTAACAAACCATGTCAATCACAACGTCTTTTTTAAATTCGTTGCGGAACTCCATGGCCAACTTGCCTACGCGGTAACACGCTTCAGGGTCATCGCCGTTGACGTGGAAAATCGGAGCCTGAATCATCTTGGCCACATCGGTGCAATAGACCGTCGACCGGGCCGAATCTGGGTTGGTAGTGAAGCCCACCTGGTTGTTGATGACCAAGTGCACGGTACCGCCGGTCTTGTAACCGGTGAGCTGCGAAAGGTTCAACGTTTCCGGCACAACACCTTGACCGGCAAAGGCCGAGTCACCATGCATGATGAGCGGGAGCACACTGGTTGCACCATGAACGCCAGTGGCATCAAGCTTGGCGCGGACAATGCCCTCAACGACGGGGCCCACCGTTTCCAGGTGCGAGGGATTCGGAGCGAGCGAAACGGCGATCGGCGAGTTTGATATCCCTACATAGGTTCCTTCGGCGCCGAGGTGGTACTTCACGTCGCCCGATCCCTGTACCGAGGAGCTGGGCATGTCTTCAAATTCGCGGAACAACTGACCGACACTCTTGCCAACAAGATTTACGAGCGTGTTCAAACGTCCACGATGCGGCATACCAATAACGGCTTCGGTGACACCCGATTGTGCGGCGGTATCGAGAATGGCATCGAGAATGACCATGGCCGATTCACCACCTTCAAGACCGAAACGCTTCTGTCCGGTGTAGCGCTTGTGGAGGAACTTTTCGAATGCTTCGGCGGCATTGAGTCGGCCCAAAATGTGGCGTTGTACATCGGGTGTGGGCGTCACATCGACACCTTCAACCCGTTCCTGTATCCAACGTTTCTCTACCGGGTCCATGATGTGCATGTACTCAACACCTGTGGTGCGACAGTATGCGTCGCGCAGAATGCCCAGTAGATCGCCTAATGTGCGCTCGGTCTGGCCTGCAATCTTTCCTGTATAAAACGTGCGATCAAGATCCCAAATCGACATGTCCCAAGTAATGGGGTCGAGCTCTGCTGGCATGGTAGGTGCCTTGGCATCAAGTGGATCGAGATCGGTGATGAGGTGACCGCGTGAACGGTAGGCGTTGATGATTTCCTGAATGGCTGCGGCCTTTTCGGCAATGCTACGTTCACCTACGTTTGCATTGGAATCACGGTTCCAGCGAGCAGGCTCATAAGGAACACCCATTGAGGTGAAGATGTCGTCGTAGAAGTCATCTTTGCCCTCCAGGTTGGCTTGCACCTGATTGAGGAACAAACCCGACTCGGCACCCTGGATAACGCGGTGATCGTAGGTGCTGGTAATCGTGACAACTTTGGAGATACCAATCTCGGCCAGCTTGGCGGGATCGGCGCTGGAGAATGCTGCGGGGTAGTCGATGGTGCCAAGTCCGATAATGGCGGCTTGGGCGGGCATAAGCCGAGGAATGGAGTGACGGGTGCCGAGTCCTCCGGGGTTGGTAATCGACACGGTGGTCCCCGCAAAATCTTCAACGGCGAGCTTGTTGATACGAGCCTTGGCGATAAGCGCTTCATAAGCGTCGTAGAACTCGCGAAAGCTCAACGTGTCGGCGTTTTTGATGCAAGGCACTACGAGGCTGCGGCTGCCATCGGACTTCTTCACGTCGACAGCAATTCCTAAGCCCACATGCGGATTGCGCACGATCATGGGCTTGGCGTCAACTTCAACGTAGGTGTTCTTCATTGCCGGCACAGTGTTCAGTGCACGTACGATCGCGTAGGCAATGATGTGGGTGAAGCTGACCTTGCCACCACGACTGCGGGCCAAGAAGCGGTTGATGATGTTGCGCTCAACCTCAAGCAACTTCGCTGGCACATCGCGCACGCTGGTTGCTGTGGGCACGGTGAGGCTGGCTTCCATGTTTGAAACGATCTTGGCCGAGACACCCCGCAGAGGTTCAGGCACGGCGGCACCTAGTACAGCGGCACTTGCACCAGTCGTTGTTGCGGAGGCAGCAGGAGCGGTGGTCTCGGGTGCACCAGCGGCGGAAGCTGGGGTTGCAGCGGGAGCAACTTGGGCTGCGGGTGCGCTAGCCGGAGCCGAGGGAGTGGCCACGGCGGGGGCCGTAGAAGCGGGGGCCGTAGAAGCGGGGGCTTCGGAGGCTGGCGCTGCGACGGTTGAGTTCACGGAGGCGGAAGCGTCCGGGGAGGAACTTGGGATTGACACCGAAGTGGTGGATGCCCCTTGAGCTTCGCCATTGGATGCAGCAACCGTGAAAGGAACACCATTCGTGGAGACCCCCGTCGGCACCGAAGAATTGACGGGGGGAAAGGCGGAAGTGGTGAGCGGATTTGCCCCGTGACCAGCGGCAAAATAAGCCTGCCAGCTCTCAGGAACCGACGAGGGATCAAGCTCCCAATCGGCTCGCATGTCATCAACCAACCAGGAGTTGGGGCCGAGCAGGGTTTCGTCGGAAATCGGGGCAGTCACAGGCTAAAATCTAGCGTCCGCCAGCCCCACCGACGGGCCACAATGCCGTTTCTGCCAGGGATTCTCGACACATTCTCTGCGCATTCCCCGCCCATTCCCCGCCCATTCCCAGCACATTCTCGAACTGTTCGCGCGGTCTGTACGGTCGGAATCGGCACTTCAACCAGACCGTCGCCCTTTTACCGCCCCGCTTACGTTTCCATCGACAATCCGCTCCCATGCCGACAAGTTCGTTACGAACCGGTGACAAACCTGTGATCGGAACCGATTCTGAGGAAAGCTACAGAAATCCCACCGAGAGCGGTCAAGTTGTCGGGCAATCCCGCCGATAGCCCAATCATGTCGCTCACGCTGGCCTCCCCATTGGAAACCCTGGTCCCCCCGGCGCGGCTCGCCTCGTTGCTGATCGCCGCCCGAACCACCTCAGGACTGGAACTTTCCGATATCGAAGTGGCCGGCGGTGGTTCCTTCTCCATGGGGGACCTTCGCCAGATCGAAGCTGGTTCGGTAACCCTGAGCGACACCGAGTTACGGACGATTGCTCAGATCTACAACGTCGACCTCGGAACGGTTGCTCCTGGACGCTCGAGGTTGGAGATTGACCGGTCCGAAGGTTTGCTGATTGTCGGCGGGAGTTCCAAACGTTTCCTCCCCGATGATGACGACCGCAAAATCATGCTCCGCTACTTGGCGCTCGTCTACAAAATGCGTGACACCAAGCCTGGCAAGCCACTTGGACCTCGCGACAACGATCTTGCCGTGTTGGCCGAAGTGTTTGGCTGTTCCGTCATCGATGTGCGAGACCAGTTCGATCATTTGACGACGACGGCCGTCCGGGAAATCCAGTCCTTTCACGGTTCGCTTGGTTGGCGCAAAATTCTTCCCGGTCTTGGCGTTTTGGTGGCCATTACCGCGATGGGTGGATTGCTGCTCACGCAACAACACAACTCCACAACAGTTCGCCCCGCTACTCCAGTGGTAAGTGCACATATTTCTATCGGTGAGCCGTTGGTCATTACCCGCGATGCAGCGCTGGCCTCGGCGGGGAATACGTCCGGGGCAATCCGAATCGGTGACGCCGTAACCGTTACCGCCGGTGCCGCAGATGCTGCGAAAAGCTCGCCCAAATCCATCAACATCGGCGACGCGCTGACCATCACGAAATAGGAAACCCCGCAGCTCGTTTCCGTTTCCGTTTGGGGAGTTTCTCAAGTTTCAGGCTGGTGGATGCCGTGAACGCAAAGCGCGGATGGCAAGGCCGACCAGCCCTCTGGGAGATTCGCAACTATGCGCCAAGAACCATCGACAGGCTGCGCTAGCCAACTGTTAGGAGAACCATGGTTCGGCGCACACCGTCTCTGCGTTTCGTTGCCGCCATGGGGAGAGCCAAGGTAAGTTGGAATTTGCGGCTCAAGATGCCTGTTGGCCATAACATCGGAGCCTGAGCATCAACGCTTAGGCATCACAGCTTGGGCACAGAGTCCGGGCAGGCTAACGAAACACAAGGAGTTCAGCATGGTTCGTGCATCGTGGAATGGTCAAGTTATCGCCGAGAGTGACAAGACGATTGTGGTGGAAGGAAACCAGTACTTCCCGCCCGATTCCGTTCGTGCGGAATTCTTGATCCCAAGCACCTACTCAACGGGCTGCCCGTGGAAAGGCACCGCTTCGTATCATTCTGTTATTGTCGACGGCTCCGAAAACCCCAACGCCGCTTGGTTCTACCCGTTTCCCCTCCCGGCCGCAGCAGAAATCGCTAACCACATAGCCTTTTGGCGCGGTGTGACTATCGAGACTGACTAGTCACCAAACCTTTTACAACGAAACGTTTCAGAACTTTCAAATGAACCAGACCTACTAACCCGTGGACTCCTTCTTGCGGTCGATGAGCAGCGTAAGTTCGTGTTTGTTGGCCGAGAGGTGCAGCACTCGGGAATTGGTAAGCGCACGAAATTGTTCGAGGAGCGCGTAATCGGTGGCGCCTTGGAGTTTTATGGTGAGCACCATGGTCGAAACATGTTTGGCCCACGATTGCGCCAGGCGGAAAAGCCGGTCGGGGTACGCGGCGATGTCGGAGCACATCCAATCGAACTGGCCACCTTCACCGATTGATCCAGGGACGGTTGAGGCGGGGTCAATACCAAAGGCGCTTTCACCACGAAACGTTACGTTGGGCATTGCGGCAACATCGTCGTCGAGCGGGGATTTGTCAACAGCGACAACGCTGGCACCGCAGCGCGCCATGGACCACGTCCAACCGCCCGGGCACGCGCCGAGATCAACACATCGCTCCCCCGCCGCTGGCCAACGACCAAGCAACGCGCAAGCCTCCCAGAGTTTCAGATACGCGCGGCTTGGAGGTCCCCCGCGGTCTTCCAAAAACGTCGCCACACCGTTGGGGAATGGACTGGAGCACTTTGCTGCAGCAAGCACCATCATGGGGGAAAGAAGGGTCCACGAGCCGAGCGGGGCCGTGGGTGCAACTTGTCCAAACGCTAAAGGTTTTGATGAAACAAACGGCAGTTTTTCGGCAATCAAACCCGCTCGTCCACTGGCAACTTCGGGCTGTAGCAAGGCCCAATTTCGTTGCCGTGCACGTAACTCCCGAGCCCCGTCGCCAATTGATGCGATGGGAATTCGCTCGCACTCAAACCACGTGTTTTGTGACCATGCCGCGTCGATCGCTTCGCCACTGGTGATTACTAGGTTGCCAACCTGCGAGGTGACCTTGACCTTGTAATGCGCCAGCTCCGCAAGCAGTTCATCGACAAACCCCTCGGCCCCCAAATACGCAGTTGTTGTGGCCGAACCCATCTACCAAGTGTGTCAGTTCGGCACCGAGCTCAAAATCTATTGAGCCCTGACCTTTCGTTCGATCGATTCAGCTTCTAGCGGTTACGCAATCGCCGGGCTGACGAGGCGGCCGGGGCGATTGGTGAGGGCATCAGCCGTTAGTGCACCGTTAGCGATGACGTGGCTGCCGTTGACGAAGAGGTGATGCATGCCGGTGGGTTGATCGGCGGTGAGGCGCTCGGCGTTGGCGGGGAAATCGTTGATGCGCCGGGTGGGTCCGGGGGCCACAGTCGCTGGATCGAAGACCACAATGTCGGCGATGGCACCTTCTCGGAGGACGCCACGATCGGTAAAGCCAAATAGGTCGGCTTGCACTTGGGTGAGTTTGTGAATGGCTTGTTCGATGGTGAGCACCTTGCGTTCGCGGACCCAGGTTCCCAGCAGATCGGTGGCTTGCACGGCATCACACAATTGGCCGACGTGGGCACCGGCATCGGAAAGACCCAATGTGCACTGATCTTCTTGAATCAACATAGTGATGCCATCAAGATCGTCGTTGGCAAGTACTGCGCGCATACGAAGCCTGAGATCGGGCTCGGCCAGGGTGAGTTCCATGAGCAAATCAAACGGTTCTTTGCCTGCGGCTAGTGCTAACGGTTCGAGCCGCTGGCCAATGATCTCGGGATGCGCACTCGATTCCATCACCTCGAAGGTGTCCCAACGTGGCGGCAACGTTTTCTCTCCCTTCCACTTCTCCATCGCTTCTGCCCGCCAAGCTGGATCGGCATAGGCCGCACGGCGTTCATCGAGGGTCTTAGGCATCAAGGCCGCGAAGACCGGATTCACATTGAGGGTGAACGGTTCAACCATGGTCATGGAAAACGCCAGCGGTCTCGCCGAGACTTGGGGCCATACCTGCACTCCATTGGCCACACCACGACGGTGAATTTCCATGGCCTTGAGATGGCCGCCGGCCTTGTTGGTAAGCACTGCCGTATAGGTCGCTTTGGCACCCACGCGGGGTTGCATTTCGTAGAGTTCGGTGAAGGAAAGTCCATCGCCACCGTTAATGCCGAGCACTCCCCTACCGGAATCACCAACCGCTTGGCACAGTGCTTCGATCTCTACTTTGTCGGCCCAACGGCTGGGGATTGGTTGGCCGTCGGCACCACGATGCGTCACCGCGAAACTGGTCGCGAATCCAGCAGCACCGGCCTCCATCGCTTCGGTCACCATCGCTGCCATCTTTTGCGTTTCTTCCGCAGTAGCAATTCTGCCGACGGCTTCGTCACCCATGGCGTAGATGCGCATTGCGGTGTGGCCGATGTATGCGGCGAAGTTCAGCACCATACCGTGGCGTTGCACCGAT
Source organism: Acidimicrobiia bacterium (assembly GCA_043743435.1). GTDB lineage: Bacteria > Actinomycetota > Acidimicrobiia > Acidimicrobiales > JANYDT01 > JANMZO01. The sequence goes on along the minus strand of JAYTWN010000140.1, from coordinate 12,304 downwards.
GCTAAGTACTCAGGGAATGTTTCAAAGTCCCACGGAATACCAGCGTTAAGCGCCGCGGGATCCATATCTTCGACTTTCTCCAACGTATTGGCGATGAGTTCACGATCGGCTGGTCTCGTCGGCGCGATGGAAAACCCGCAGTTGCCCGCTACCACGGTGGTCACCCCATGGAAGCACGAGGGGGTCATTGCCGGATCCCAAAACACCTGCGCGTCATAGTGGGTATGAATGTCAATAAAGCCGGGCGCGACTACACAACCTGTGGCGTCGACCGTTGTGTCGCCCTGAAGATCGGCGCCGATTTGGATGATCCGGTCACCTTGAATCAGCACGTCGGCCTGGGATCTTGGAGCCCCAGTTCCATCGACCACGGTGCCACCTTTGAACACTGTTGTTTTGTTGGCATTTTCTGTCGACATTTGGGGCCTCCGGTATTTCTACGTTTGTGCGCTCACACTTCGTTGCCCTAAGCCTCGCGCACTCCGGCTGCGAGCTACCACTCCCGCCCCCGATAGCGGCACGCCCAATCACTGTGAGGCCGCATCGGTGGGTGACTGAGTTCGGCCAATCGTGACAAGAGACCAGGCCACACACGATGCCATCGCTTCATCCGAAGCAAGCGTGGTATCGAAGTCTTACCGTAGTGAACGACTGACTAACCGCGCAGGGATCAACAAACGGATTTCTCCGCACTCGCTACGACATTCGTTCATCACCGCAGCGCTTGGTCTGGGGGCAGTTTGAGCGATCCTGGGTGGCAGCGCTTTGGAGTCCACTTCCACTTGTCGAGTTGGTTCGCGGGGAAATCGATGCGTTCGTTGCCGAGGGCTACTACTTATGGGATCACGCCCCCTGGATTCTTCTCGTTCAGGAAGCGGGTGGGAGGTTCACCGCTCGTGACGGTTCAAGCTGTGGTGATCGCGGTGGTGGGGTGTATTCGAACGAAATGCTGCATGCCTCACTCGTCAAATCACTCCAATACCCAAACCTCTCGTAGTCGCAGTGAGCGATATCGGGCGGTCGAGTGAAGCGGCTCCTTTATCTAACACTTAACAAAGGCAAGCGCGCTTACGAGTAGCGTTCTACGCGATGGACCCGCACATCGCGCGTTATGCAGCGCGCTTACGGTTGATCGAAGTAAGTGATACCGATCGGTTAGACGTCTAGGAGGACTCGTCGGCCGTCGTCGAATACTGCGACGACTTCGAGGTGGGCTCCGAGCGCTTCAACGTAGCGGCGCACAGTGGGGATTGCCGGGCTGCTGCTTCGCTCTATTCCGGAGACAGACGGTTGGGTGACTGCGAGCCGATGAGCAACCTCGACCTGTGTTAAGGCTGTTAGTCGGCGCAATCCAGGGAGCGGGATGCCGAGATCCTCGGACAGATTTTCGAGGTGCGCGTTTGCAAGCGTGGCGGCGCCGATTGGATTGGTGTCGTTGATGTCTTTGAATCGTTTTGGCATCTTTCATTCCTTGTTTCGGTGCGGTAGTCGTCGTAGAGGTCGTCGGCGATCGGCACTTTTTCTTCGTACCAACCGGTCCAGTCGCCTCGTTTGTCTCCGCCGAGAATCAGCACGGCGTTGGAACGCGGGTCGAATATGAACAGCATCGAACCGGTCCGGAGTTCTTTCATGTTCCGTTGGCGGCTCGTTTTGATGGTGTCAACGACCGGGCGTTCGAGCGCCGGACCCAGTTCTTCGAGCATCGTTACGCGGTCATAAATGCGTGCTCGGCTGGTCTAGTCAAGTCCGAGGTACCAACGTTCGAACTCGTCGATGACTACGACTTCCCACGGCACAGATATCAGTATAGGTTGTAGCCTATACGGAAGGCAAACCGTTCAGTGGACCGTTTTCTGCGCCTCAGGGGGCGGGAGAATCCTTCGCGTGCTTATGAGCGATACTTGGCGATCATGTCGACGGACTTCGCCGGTTAACGGGTGCGCTTACGGTTGGGCTGGTTGCGTGATCCTGAGCGGGTTACTCGCAGCGTCACCTTGAAGTTCCACCGTGGTCCGGACTCGAAAGTAACGCCGCAGCACTCACCGAGTTGGAAGGTGGCGGTAGTTTCAGGACCCGTACCGTTTGGTCGCGAACCTCGCCGGGAGCCTCACGGAAATGCGTGGCACGCCATGGTCGTAACCCACGTATCTACTAGCGGTGTTGGGTTATAGGGGGTCGTGCAGTACTGTCAGGACGAGTTGCATCATGGGTTCGCGCATGTTTTGCAGTTGGGTAACGAATTGGTCTCCGCCGCTGGTGCGGACCACGAGGTCTGTGACTACCCCTGTTATTGCGGCGACTGCCATAGCTACTCTCAGGTCAGCGTGGTCGGTGGCAATAGACTGTTTGAGTAAATCGAGCACCATTGCATTCGCGGTTGAAGCAACCGCTCGTAATTCGGCGGGCATTTGATCGGTGGCGCCCGCAGTGATTCGTCCGACGATTCCACTGTGAATTTCAACGGAGTCAAGCAGTCCGTTAATAATGCATCGAGTCCGCTCTCGTCCTTGCAAGCTCATTGATGCCGCTAGTGACCTTTCGACGCAGGCCATGGGCTCAACTAAAAGTTCCATCAAAATATGGGATTTCGCCTTGAAGTGATGATAGAGCGACGGGTTGGAAATTCCCAACGCGGAAGCGATGTCACGGACTGAGGTGTCTGCGTAACCGTGCTCGGCAAACAGGCGGGCTGAGGCTTCGAGGATGCGTTGCCTGGTGTTGATTTGAGTTGTTACGGCTGTCGTTTTTAGCGGATCCATGTTGCCGGGGCTTTCATCAATTTCAAACACGTTACTTCCCGCATCCTGGGTTTCGTCCACTGGACCACCAAGCTCGACGTCAGCACAAGAGGTTGCTGACGATCGAGCCGGGTGGTGATCAGTGTTGGTAATGCCAGAGCGGGTTTGCTTTGATGAAGGCCACGATGCGTGTTGCGATGTCGGGGCCTTGGTCCTCTTGAAGGAAGTGGCTTGCGTTGGGGTAACGGTGGTGTGGCTGGTCGGCGGCTCCTGGCATCTCTTTCATGAGCCACAGTTGGCCGTCTCCTTCACCGATTGCCCCTGGGTCGTTGCCGCCAATGATTGTGAGTAGCGGGGTGTTGCGTGTTTTCAGTTTCGCCTTTTGAGCGTCGGTCCGACCGGACAAGTCGTTGAGCAGCGACGGGAATGAACGGGAACCACCCATATACTCACGCTTGGGGAACGGAGCATCGTATGCACGCTTTTCTTCGTCGCTTAACGGACGATAGGTCAATGCCTCAAGGAATGCCGATGCCTTGAACTTCTCGGAGTGTCGTGCGTACCCACCCCAACTGCCGAAACCGCCTCCCGTGGCTTCTGCTCCTTGATCGGGGTTCCCAGGAAGAAGCGACTTTCCGTTTTCGTCGAAGAAGGGTTGCTGCTGCGCAGGAATCATGGCGACCGTCGCAGCGAACTGGTCATTGCCTGGATCGTCAGGAGCTGGAATGTCGAAAGTTTTGTACACGTTCGGCATGCCACCGTTGCCGATCACGATGCGCTTAAACATGTCAGGGTGATCGCCCGCTGCCAGAGACCAAGGACGCTGCCCCAGTCCTGCGCGAACAGGTTGGCATTCTTGATTTCAAGCTTTTCGACTAAGCCCACGAGTCGCCCAAGGTGATCCTCGAAGGAATACGATGACAGTTCGGTCGGCTTGTCTGAGCGTCCCAGGCCGAGGTGGTCCATGGCAATCACGCGGTAGCCAGCCTTGACCAAGGTGGGGATCATTGAACGGTACAGGTATGACCACGAAGGTTGACCGTGGAGCAACAAGACGACCTCACCGTCGGCGGGGCCCTCGTCGACGTACGCCTGCCGTAATCCGTCCATCTCGACATACTTTGGTTTGTACGGCCAGTCGACTAAACCCTCGAAGCACGAGTCAGGAGTACGTTCGGAACTCATCCGACTTCGACGCCCAACGACCGTGCGTTTAGCACTCGGCCTTTCCGTCGTGTTTGGACTCATCACGACAGTTGTCGTCATCCAATCAGCGGCCGACAACTCGGACCAACTGGGCGCAGCAGGCGTGCCCCGCGCCATCATCGAAGGTGCCGGCGGCTTTTTCGCCTGCTTTGGTTTACTAAGCCGATTCCTTGGACTCGGCGCATTGTCGATTGCCGCATTGTCAGTAGATGCCGATTACCGCTCCGGCTTTATTCGACTGCTCTCGCAGGCACAACCTCGTAAAGGTGTGCTGTTCTCCGCCAAAGCTGCAGCTATCGCAATCGTCGTGGCAATCATGACGGTCATCGCTTCGTTCGTCACATTCATGGCAGCAGGACCAATCGCCGGAAGTTCCGACTTCTCACTCGATACCTGGAAAACAGGTGCAGTTCAACAAGCCCTCGGTGGTGTTGGTCGGCTCTTTCTTGCCACGCTGGCTTGGGCGTCAATTGGTTTACTGATCGCAACAATTACGAAGTCCGCCGGAGCAGCAATAGGTATCGGAGTTGGCTGGTTGCTACTCCTCGAACCACTCGTAACCCAAGCGTCAAAAGATATAGGCACTTACCTTCCAGGCGGCACAATAAGTGCATTGGCCCAAGCCGGACCCGCCGCCATCAGCCGATCCACAGCATTGGTGTTGATATGCATCTACCTCATCGCTGCCACGATCGCGGCTTGGATCATCCGCTCCCGACGAGACATCACCGACTAACAATTACCTGAGCGCACTTTTAATCAAGGCGAGCGACGTGCATTGATCATGGCCAAAGTGCTTTCCCCAGCAAAAGCATCAATCAACCAGTCGGCGCTGCGAAAACCATCACTGCCATCACTCGACGTGCGAGGTATCGCTCACCAGGAGACCGGCGGCTAGGCCCGCTTTGGTATTCCCGCCCCAATGGGGCTGGGTCACAAAGGGAGGCCACAATGGCCGACAATCACAGCACCGCAGAAGTCTCAATCGTTGTCGTCGACGAGGGAGATGATCAGTTTGATCTGGGGACGCATCAAGCAATCGCAGGTTTCCTCGCCGGGTACAGCGGAACCACGCTCATCAGTTACACCGCGGATCTTCGGCTATTCGCAGCGTGGTGCACCAACATCGATCTTCAACTCTTCGAAGTGAACCGTGCACATATCGAAATATTTGGTCGTGAGATGGAATCTTCTGGACGGATGCGATCAACCGTCGCACGACGCATGTCAACTATTTCGGGTTCCTTCAAATACTGCCTCGACGAAGAATTCATCGAACGCAACCCGGCAACGAATGTTCGTCGACCTAAGGTCGATTACGAATCACGAACACTCGGCCTGAGCTCGGTGCGGTGCTCGTCCAAGCCGGTCTCGGTTCACCACGAGATCACGCACTCATGGCACTCCTCGCTCTGAACGGTCTACGAATCAGCGAGGCATTGAATGCCGATATCGAATCGCTCAACATCGATCGCGGGCATCGAACATTGAAGATCGTTCGCAAAGGCGGCAAACACGTCACCATCCCGCTCGCACCACGAACTGGTCGAACGATCGATCTGTACGTCGGTGAGCGAACAAGCGGACCGATCTTTTTGGGTGAGCAAGGCGGAAGGATGGATCGTTACGCTGCGGACCGGACCGTGAAACGTTTGGCGAAACGGGCCGGGATAAACAAGCGGATCTCACTGCACTCGTTGCGTCACTCGTTCATCACCGCCGCACTCGATGCCGGGGTGCCGCTCCGTGACGTTCAAGAAGCCGCGTCACACTCGGACCCAAGAACGACAATGCGATATGACCGCGCACGGCAATCACTCGACCGGCACGCAACCTACGTCGTTGCAGCATTCCTAGCCGGGGCTGCACGCTCCGCCTAAGACCTTCGCAAACGGTGAGCGATACCGTGCATTCGTATCGCTCACCTGCGCCGGTTATTTCGCTGTCGTCACGACGCGTGAGTTGGGCGATACCGGGTGGGCGCGCTTCAGCAGCGAAAGGGTCAGGAGTGGTGCTGGCTGCCTTTTGGGAGTGGGACTGATCGATCACCGGTGATAATGCTCAGCGAAGCACCGAAGATGTAGCGGGCCGTTGTGCTCACCCAAGCAGGAGTGCTACCAAGGGTGCGGGGATGGCCCAGGCAGGGTGTTCAAGGTCGAGGATGTTCTTTGTTGCGACGATCCCGCAAGCGTATTTTGCTTCAATGACGCGGGCTTCAGTTCGCCAGCCGGTTCCGACCCATTTGCTTTCGATCGGAGTCGTTGCCGTTTGTCCGGCGGTGGTCGGCACAGTGACCGGCGCTAGGTCGATTTCGTTCGAGGACGCGGTGCGTGCGTAGCCGATGGTGTCGTTTCCAGCCCAGCGCCCTTCGTCGAGTTGATCGATGCGGCGTGCGAGCGCGACGCCGAGCGTGCCTTCAGTGAGAGTCGTGAAGTCGGGCTGTGCGCACCCGGCCCGGAGTCGGCTTGGGAGCCATGCGAGGACTGGGTCGGTCAGGTACAGCTTGGCTTGTGCTCCGGCGACTGTTCGGCCATGGTCGTTGCGTTGCGGGCACCAGATTGCGGCGAAGCTCGTGACGAGCCTGCTAACGCGTCGACGGAAGACGTCTGATGTGTATCCAAGGTGTTTGCCGGTGTTGGCGACGTTGAGTGGGCTCGCCGACCGGGCGTTGAGGGTGTCGAAGAGCAGAGCGAGTGAGTCCGCTGGAGTGTCGTCTTGGAGGTCGCGGCGGAGCCATCCGGCGAGGTCGCTGACGTAGGTGTCGCTTACGATCCCGTCGTTGATGTGCTCGAATACGGCCCGAGGGAATCCGCCGGCGGTGAGGTAGTCCTGCCATGCAAGGTCGTAGGCGTCAAGATCGAATGCCAGTTCCTCAAGAGCGAGGGCAACCGTTGGTGATTGGAGTTCGCCGGGGTGGACTGCGTCGGGTCGGGCCAAGGTTGGGCGGGTGGCGGCGAGAAACGCTCGGAAGTTCATCGGGTGGAGATGGCGGATGCGTCGGCCGGGCACCGTGCCTGCTCGACCGGCGAGTAGGTGGCCTTCGATGTCTCCGCTGTCGGACCAGCGGCTACCGGTGATGACGACCGTGTCGTCTCCGAACGCTGTGCCGTCTCGGGCCGACTTTAGTGTGGCGGTCCAGCCGTCTACGACGGTGACCTCATCGAGCAGCCAGACCCGGCGGCGTGGTTCGCTACGATCGACGACTTTGGTGAGCTCACGCGCCAAGGTGAGCGATCGGCGAAGGTCCTGGGGTCTGAACTCGTCACACGGGACATGAATCACTTGGCGGGGGTCGACATCGCCTCTCCGACATAGTGCGACTGCCGCGTCGAGCAGAGCAACCGACTTCCCGACACGCCGAGGGCCGGTGAGTACAACGAGACGATCGGTGACTGGACCGTGAGCGACGTCATGGAGGACATCGGTGCGGTAGTCCAGATCGAAACGCGATCGAGCGGCGAGCAGACGGTGCGAGGACTGCCATGCGTCGGTGGATGTCTTCGTTGCGGCCGCTTGCCACCAAGGATTCGAAGCGGTGAGGTGGGTGCGGAGTTCGTCGTCCCTCATTGCGGTGCAGCTTACCTTACTGTGACCTTACAAAATAGGAGGGGTAGAAGAGATATCGACCATACAAAGGGGGAGGGGTTCGGACAACTGCGACCTAACAAAATCGCACACACTTGCCGGATTCGCAGCGCCGATCAGCACATAGGAAGGCTGCGTGACTCAGATCTCCGCAACCACGATCGCCCACGGCGTGTCCGCTCCCGTGGTCCGGTACCGCCACCCGACCCCTCTGGCGGCACAGGACATGACATGCGCGCTTACGAGTGTCGATCCTGTGCAGGCGAAGCGCACATCGCGCCGGATATGCAGCGCGCTTACCATTGTTAAGGAGAAACAATACCGAATGGGTCAAGTGCCCATGCGGAGTTAGCTCGCTTTGAGGTGGAGTCGCAAAGCTTCGCGGATGATTTCGGAGACGGGTACTCCGGTTTCGTCGGACCGTCGTGCCAGCTGTTCTTTGAGTTCGGGGTCGAGGCGAACTGACTCGACGGTGGATGGTGCCGAGCCAAGCTTTGGGCGGCCTCGTGTGTTCCGCCGGGTGATGATGTCGTCGATTTCGTAGCCGGCTTCGGCTTCGTCGGCGAGCTTATTGATGAGTTCGTCATCGATTGGTTTTCCCGACTTTGTATGTCCGTAGATATGGTTCGTCATTTTTTTAGCAGCTTTCGGTAAATAGCTCGCAGAGGCATCGCGTGAATAATCAGTTCATCACCCTCAACCGTGATCAAGACGATGACTTCGAGGAGGTTTGCAGCGCTGTCAGGTCCGATGATGAGCCACCGGTCCGGGTCCTCGCCGAGGTCGTCGACGACGAGGGAGTTTTCAATTGCATGGAGCATGTCTTCTTCACTTACCCCGTGCTTTCGAGCTGACTCGTGAACCTCCACAGGCATTACTGTACTACGATAAAGACGGCAAAAGCAAGACGTGATCGGCAAAGGACGAGCAAGTTGCATCAACCAGCGCCAGGTGAGAACGTGAGTGTGTGGTTCAACTGCGCGAAATGCCTGTGATCGTTCGCCTAAACCTGGCGGAGGTACAACTATCTGCGTCCCACCCTGCTGCCTCTGAAGGCCGAGTGCCGGTATACGGCTTCTGTGTCCTGCACCCCGAGGGGCCGATCTTGGTAGACACGGGCGTCGGATTCGGAAACGAGTTCATCGACGAGCTTTATCGACCAGAGCGCGCCATTCTCGCCGAGGTGCTCGATCGAGTCGGCATTGAACTCGCAAACGTTTCGGCGGTCGTGAACAGTCATCTCCACTTCGACCATTGCGGTCAGAACCCAGCACTATTCGACGGTCCCACCGAGTTCTTTGCTCAGCAAGCCGAGTTCGCACAGGTACACTTTGACCGCCACTACACGGACACCTCATGGGCACTCGCTCCAGAACATAAACGTCGCGCCGTGCACGGTGACGAGTCAATCACTGAAGGCGTAAGGATCATCGCGACCCCAGGTCATACCCATGGTCATCAGTCAGTCCTGATCGAGGGCGGCGGTAGGCGCGCCGTCATTGGCGCCCAACTTGTCTGGCATCCAGACGAGTTTGGAGCGGAGATCGCCAGTGCAGCGAACGTCGATCCTGACCATGAACTCCAGCTGGCAGCCGTCGACTCGATACGTCGAATCAAGGCGCTCAAGCCTGAAATCATCTACTTCAGCCATTGTTCAGAACTGGACTTAACTCCACCGAACAGGACGGACACCGCCACTTAACGACCAGCTTGTGGTGCACTTGATTTGCTCGAGTTGCACGATATCGCCGTCACAATAACCATCGCGGGTAGGTGGACTCCCAGCGCCCGGTAACGGCCCTACACGAGCGCGAACAAATATCGCAGAACAAGCGATAACGCAGTGGTCAACTCTGCGATCCGTTTCTGTGGTCAACCGTCTGACGTGAGAAGTCGATGACTGAACCACCGAAAGGACGTCTTCAACGATGCCGTAGTTGGCTTCCTCAACCGAGTACAGGAACTTCGGTAGGTGCAATAGCGAGCGTGTGGTCAGGGGTGAAGAGCAGATACACACAACCAACCACACACTTTCTCGATCTCGGCTGAGACGAGCAAGTAAGCAGACTTACTTGAGGGACTACTTGACGGACCTACTTGACACAAACTCCGGCGAGGCTGGCGATTGACGTGGTGCGACGGGGCGCGCGGACTTCGTTTCGGTCGATACCATTGGTGCAGTAGCCAAGTGAGAGGCCCGTTGCTGGATCGGCCCACGCAATCTGGCCGTAGGCACCGTTATGACCAAAGGCTTGGGGAGAAACAGTTCTGCCCATGCCGCGAACGTGGGAGTTCCCGTCGGCACCGGCAAGAATTACGCCCAAGCCACGATTGGCTGGAACGCCGGTGGTGCGCTCGGGGAGGTTGTTTCTTACTCGGCCAGTTGCATCAGCGAGGACTTCGGGGTTCCACATGGTGTTGGGATTGTGGACCAGCGCTTGGTAGTACAAGGCCAGATCGCTGGCTCGCATGAAACCGCCACCACCGGGTACGCCGACGGCTTTTCCTTCAGGCGTGCCTATGCTGAGAACCGCTTCTGGGGTCACTTCGGTTCGAGGGAGTTCTTCAACACCAAATGCGGCGAGAAGTTGGGCTTTCGTTGCTGGTTCGCCGACGATAGTGAGATCAGCCGACTTCATGTTCTTTTGGGATTCTACGGAAATACCAAGTACGCGTGGTAATCCGGCTGGCGTGGTGATTCTCTGTTCGACGACGTCTCGATAGTCTTGGCCGGTTACGCGTTCAATGATTTCGGCCAGCACCCAGTGGGCGCTCGTGGCGTGATATTCATAGGTTGATCCTGGCTCCCAGTTCAGTTTCCATTGAGCAAATCTTGTGGTTCGTCCTTCGCTCGTGGCACCGAGTTGTTGCGGCATTGGTGCGTGAGGGAACCCTGCCGTATGCAGCATCACTTGTTCGATAGTGATGGCCTCTTTGCCGTTGGTGGCAAATTCGGGAATGATCTCGCCAACGCGCTTGGTGATGTCGATCTTGCCCTCACCCATGAGCGACCACATTGCACCGGCCACGAAGGCTTTCGTCGCGGAGAACACGATGTAGCGATGATCGGGCGTGGCGTCACCAAAGGTTTCATTTGCGATCAACTCACCGTTGCGGGCCAGGGCAATCTGCACACTGGGCAACAACCCATCCTCAACTTCACGGCTCGCCCGCTTCAACAACGTGGCGACGGCATCGGCATCAATCGTTCCCTTAGTGCTCATGCCCGAAACCTAGCCGCACCGCGGTAGTTTGGGCCAACTGAACTAGAAGCACGAGCCGATAGATGAGTGCTCAATCACGCACAGCACGATGATTTTTGCCACGTCGTCAGCCAGACGGCAAAAACGTGCAGCCCTCAATTTTGCTTATCTGCGCGCCCTCTAGGAACAGCTAGGAACAAACCGCTATGGAGCGATGAACATCACGTACCCATCGTCGATCGAAGCTTCATCCGGGTACGGCTCAACTCTCCTCGAACAAACAATCATCCCTGCATTGTTGGGGTGGACAAGCCAACAAGCGGTACCGGTCTTTAACGCCTCGGTCACCATGGCCTGCAGCATGGCCATTCCAAAACCACGCTTTCGAACACGATGGTCCACCACAATCGAGTCGAGTCTCGTGGCGTAGAACTTTGGGTCGGGGTACATGATCCCAACGGCAATAGCCACACCCTCCTGCTCGGCGATCATGATCGAAAGTTCATCCTTGTATCGCCGAACGAATTCTGCCAATTCGCCGCCGAACACAAACTGTTCCGCTTCCTTCGCCCATAGGTCTGGTGCTGGAGTTGGCTCCATTTCTTTCAGCCGGCCGATTTCCGCTAATTGAAGTCGCGAGATCCTCATGCGGGGCGTGGCTTCAACTTCTTCAGCAACGCCTTCGGGAGGGATTCCGGCTCTACTAGGGCGGCAATTCTTGCGTTGGCGCCGGATCGTTTTTGGTCGACAAACTCGATGAAATCCTCAATTGGTTTCGTGGATTCCATGCGAACACTTGCGGCATAGACGTCGGCCAATTGTCGCAGGAGCCACATTCGATCCGACGCATCACACGAGGCAGCAAATCCCAGCAAACCAAGGGCAACAGCGGAAGGACGCTCATCGGGAAGCTCAACCACGCAGTTGGCGAGAAGTAGCGAGTACCTGTGTAAAAGGCTGTGCTCGGTATCCCAAGTAGCCCGAGATCCCAAAATCAGCTCGGTCTCGCGCTTCGCGTCGAAGATGTTTATCGGCCGGGTCGCGGCTTCGGCTAAAACTTCAGGATCCCGTAACTGCGAAGGGTTAATTGTGCGAATCATGAGGATGACCTAGTTAACCAACGCAAATACAGCCACTATTTCACCATATATAGGCTGAATGACGGCCAGATGATGGGCAAATGACAGTCACATGACAGCCACATGACGGTGGAATAGTGGCTGAACAAGCTGTTCTTGATCTCAGCTTGAATCGAGACCTCAACGACATGCAGTCCTCTCTCGGTCACGGACGGATGCTTGTTGGTGAGGATTCAAGCGGAGTCGTTGGTACAGGAACGATCCTGCCTCGACTTGACGGTGTTGCAGAGATCGTTCGCATGTCGGTTTCTCGAAAGAGATCTCGCCCGTCGCGCCCTCGCACAACGAGCCCTGCTTCCGTAAACCGGTTCGAACCCCTTCACCTCATCAATGGTTCGCAAACCCTTAGCGCGCCCTTAAAGGGCCGCAGAAATCTTTTGCGGATCCTTCACTTTAACTTGACGACCAAACGTTTGTTCGATACTATCGTGGA
>JAYTWN010000139.1:0-12821 GCA_043743435.1 Acidimicrobiia bacterium | reverse complement strand
TCACAATGTCGCAAAACGCCGGAATGTAGGCTCCACCGGCCGCCGACGGACCAAACAAGCAACAGACCTGCGGCACCCGTCCGGAAAGCTTCACCTCGTTGTAAAAAATCCTGCCAGCGCCACGACGCCCCGGAAACAGCTCGATTTGGTCGGTGATTCGAGCACCCGCGGAATCCACCAAATAGAAAATCGGCACTTCCATCGAAAGTGCCTTCTCGGTGATCCGAATGATCTTTTCCACCGTCCGCGCACCCCAAGAGCCGGCCTTGACGGTTGGATCATTGGCCATAATGCAAACCGGACGACCCTCAATCAGCGCGGTGCCGGTCACTACCCCGTCGGCTGCCAAGTCACCATTGGGCGCCAACGCATTTGCGAACAAGCCATCCTCGATAAACGAGCCAGGATCGATCAACAGCGCAATGCGGTCCCGAACGAACAGCTTGTTTTGCCGTTCCAGCTTGGCCTGCTCCTTGGCGAGATTGCTTGTTTGAGCGCGGTCTATTCTGGCGGCGAGGTCTTCGATCATGAGGTCTTCAGTTTCACAGAGTTCCGTTCTCCACCCAAACCGTCAACCGCCACCAAGAGTCATCCAAGTAACAAAAACAGTCCAATGACACCGGCCCAATGACACCGGCCCAATGACATCAGCCCAATAGCAACTCTGGAAGATCCGATAGACCTATCCGCCGGCCGATCCCCCGTGCCGATGGATTAACCATGTTCTCTCGTAAGGTCGGCGCTTCCGACCAGACTTCGTCGGTGCAAAACAACGACGTCCTCACGGAGCTCCCCTTAGCCCCGACACACCGTCGCCGGGCCAGACTTGGGCGCACCGTCACGAGGACTGCCGTGCTGGGCCTGGGTATGGCCATAACCGGGGCTTGCGCCACAACTGCCGTCACCAACGCCTCAGCCAGGAGCCAATCAAGCCTGCTTCTGCTCAAACCGGTACGGCGAAGAAGTCCAAGACGGCCAAGTCTGCTTCCACCACGATTAGCTACCGGGCGCCCACGACCGTCGGTGTGGGCAACACTCCAGCGGCGACAACTAGTCCAATCGCACCCGCCGGTGGGGCCGTTACCGAACAAGCAGCAGCACCGGTTGAGCCGTACACGGGCGATTGTCGCGTAATGCCACTTGGCGACTCCCTGACCGCGTTTGCCGAATCGTATCGAGGACCCCTCTATCGGACGTTGAAGTCCGAAGGCCTCAAGATTGACTTTGTAGGCTCAGGGCAATGGGAACCCACTGGTGGCGGCGACCCTGACGGTGAAGGCCATGGCGGATTCCGTATCGGCCCCGATGATGGAGTTGATTACCAAGGCAAACCAGCCAACCTCGACGCTTACATCGTGGACTGGCTCAAATCAGGAAAACCCAACGTCATTTTGCTCGCCATTGGCACCAATGACCTCGCCGCCGGCGGCATCATTGCTTCTTCTGCGCCAGCAAAGCTCCAAAACCTGGTGACAAAGATTCGTCAGCTTGCCCCTGAAGCGTATTTGGTGGTTGGCGATATCCCACCGAACACCAACATCACGTCGATAAACCCACAGGTAAAAGCGTTCGGTGACATGGTCAAGCAAGTCGCCGACGGAAGCGATCCAAAAGTCCTGTTTGGTGACACCGCAAAACGACTTCTCGACGCCGGCTTCACCACGGCAGTACACACGAGCGACGGCACCCACTTCACCGTTCACGGCGGCGTGCTGTTTGCGAAGGCTTGGTACCCAAAAGCCCGTGCCGCCATCAAAGCCGCCTGCGGAATGTAATCCTGCCGAAATGTAAACCCGTTGATTGTGACTGGGCAGGGTTGGCGAATGGAACGCAAGTTCGGAAAAACACCGCAGAGCCACGATCAGTTAGCTCGACAAACAGGCTTACTTTTTGCCGGTCGAGCCCGGACGAGTTACCGGAATCGCTGCTAGCCAATCCGGTAGTGCGTCGGCTTCCCAGCTCTGCACTTCAACAGCAAGGGCCGAAACCAGAGGTACCCCCAAATCCAGCTTGCCATTCGCCCGGTCAACCAACACCGCCGCACCCACGGTCGTTGCACCGACAGAATCCACCAGAATCTGACACTCTCGGATTGAGCCGCCCGTGGTGAGAATATCGTCAACGATCAACACCCGGTCCTGCGAAGTCAGGTGATCGGCTCTGCGGACAAAACGCTTGCCCTCGGTATCTTTCTCCCCGTACGCGGCAGGCAAACCCAACTGTCGACCAAGTTCATAGGCCAGCACGATCCCCAGGGTGGTTGGCCCCAAAATCACCGTCGCCTCAATACCTGCCGCGCGCAGGCGACTGGCCAATTCGGCGCACAACGTGGCTACGTGCTCGGGCCACCGCAACACATCGAACTTTTCGAAGTACTGATCAGAATGGCGCCCGCTGGTGAGCAAAAAATGCCCTCGCAGCAGCGCGCCCGATTGCACAAACAGTTCAGCTACTTCGTCGTTGGTCACGCCCACATTGTTAGCGCAACTCCTGAGGCCACTCCGACCAATCAAACAACCCAACCAATCAACCCAATCGACCGACCTAATCGACCGACCGATCAACAAGGGTGACCGGTCGAAGAACCGGTCACCGAAAAGCGATCGAACGATTAGTTGATGCGTCGAGCTTGGCCAACCCAGTAGGGCTCGCGCAGATCCTTCTTGAGCACCTTGCCCGTAGGGTTGCGGGGCAGTGCCTCGATAAAGTCCACTGATGTCGGGCACTTGTAGCCGGCCATCAATGCTTTGGCATGCGCAATAATTGCGGGTGCGTCGGCCGTGACACCGGGTTTGAGTACCACGACAGCCTTCACCGTTTCCCCCCAACGCTCGCTCGGCACACCAATAACTGCGACCTCAGCAATGCCCGGGAAGGAGGCCAACGCATTCTCGACCTCCGCCGGATACACGTTTTCCCCGCCTGAAACGATCATGTCCTTTACCCGATCCGTGAGGAACAAAAAGCCTTCGGCATCGAGATAGCCAGCATCGCCAGTTTTCAACCAACCATCTTCAGTAATGGTTTTCGCCGTTTCCTCAGGCTTGTTCCAGTAACCGTTCATGTTTTGCTCCGAACGTGTCCACAGTTCGCCAACTTCACCCGTTGCCATGTCGGCGCCGGAGTCCACGTCGACAATGCGCATCTCTACCCATGGGTACGGCTTGCCAGCGCTGCGTAACAAATGGGCCCGCGGACCGATTGGATCATGGTCCTGGGGCGAAAGCTCCGTGACGGCACCCGTAGTTTCGGTCATGCCGTAGACCTGAATATGTGGACACTTCAACGTAGCCATCGACGCCATAAGCACTTCGTTGGTGATCGGCGAAGCGCCATAGACAATCGAACGCATCGACGAATAATCACCATCGGCAGCACCGGGAACCATGGACATGAACGCCAACAATGCGGGGACGAAAAACGCATTGGTGGCCTTGTCGACACGGATCAAATCGAGCAACACATTCGGCAGCGGATCTCGTACCAGCAGCGTTTCGGCACCGATAAACATTCCAGCGAGCGCCCACCCCGAACCGCCAATATGGAACAGCGGCATGGTGGCAATATTCTTTGACGTGGCGTCCATCCCCCACGGTCCCAACACGTTCGTGAGGAGCTTGAACAGACTCGAATTCGCCGTCATTACGCCCTTGGGAAGGCCCGTGGTACCTGAGGTGTAAAGCTGAAAGGCAATGTCGGTCAGCGCGGTTGGGACTCGTGGATCCGTGGCCGGTTGCGCGCCGATCCAGTCGTTGTAATTCGGCCAACGGGGATGTTCACCAATGGCCACGATGGTGTGAACAGTCGTCAGTTGAGCTTCGATTTGCTCTACGGCCGAGAAGAAATCGGCACCCACGATGAGGATTTTGGCCTCAGAGTCGTTGACGGTATACAAAATTTCGGGTGCCGCTAAGCGCCAGTTGACCGAAACGTCCACCACGTTGGCCTTGGAGGAACCGAACAGGACCTCGAAGTATTCGAGCGAGTTCTTTTCGAGAAAGGCAATGCGTTCTTGCGGTTTGACTCCAGCAGCAATCAATGCCTGAGCCACTTGGCTTGAGCGATCATCACCGTAGGACCAGGTGATTTTCTGGTCACCCATCGACACCATGGTGGCGGCGCCTTTTTCTGCGGCATAGGTCCGGACGATGTCAGCGGCACTGGCAATCGAGCTCATGAGCGTTCCTTAATCTGGCGGGGGCCGAGCCTCGGTTCGGGCTGGCCCTACATGAATGGGTGACGAGCGTCACGACAAAGAGAATACAAGAGCACCGATGACCATTTCCCCAACCAAAGCCACCATTCGACGAAAAACTTCCACGAATTCGTCGGATTGAATGGCGTCGGGCTCTCAGGGCGTGTGGAATAAGTGGATGTCAAGAACTCCCCGCGACGGCTGCATCCATGTCGTCATCGAAATTCCCCGTGGTTCCCGTAACAAGTACGAGATTGATCACGAGACCGGCAACATTTTTCTGGACCGCCGCTTGTTCTCAGCCACCGTCTACCCAGCCGACTACGGCTTCATTCCCGACACCCTCGGCGAAGACGGTGATCCGCTCGACGCGCTAGTTCTGCTCGAAGATCCTACTTACCCAGGCATTTGGACTGAAGCCCGTCCGGTTGGCGTGATGTGGATGCAAGACGAAGCCGGGCCCGACGCAAAAATCATCTGTGTCCCACCGACTGAGCCTCGCTGGAAGGGCGTCGAGGATCTCCGTGACCTGCCCGAGGAACTGCTCGAAGAAATCAAACACTTCTTCGACGTGTACAAGATGCTCGAACCCGATAAGGCCTCCTCAACGGCTGGCTTCGAAGGTGCCCGTGCGGCTTGGCGTGAAATCGCTGCGGCCCGTCAACGTCACGTGGACAACCCAGGTGGCGATCACTAGTCGCGAAAGAAACGACGCAGTGATTTCAGTGTGATTTCCGCAGTGGTGCAGAGGATTGGGTTGAAAACGCTGCATCGTAACTTCCGCCTCCCTGCACTAGCGCGTGTGCGCAAGTCATTTCGTGCTGTTTGGGAGTACCTTGCGTGACGGTACTGGCAACTGAGTTCAAAACACTACGCAATGACTTACGCTTCCCTGCACCAGCAGTGCAGAACGCATGAACCGTTGTTGGGGAAGCGAGTTTTGGGGTCACGTCGTTGGCGTTCTTGAACCAAAGCCCGTTACCCGAGGACCGGTTCCCGCCAAGCCGCACAGCTTGATCTCTTCGGCAGTCCGTTGGCCCCGTATACAAATCCTCACAAGGGATCGCAGCGTCGGGCGATCCCACGCGTTTACAAAGTCGGCGTGTAGCGAATTAAGAGCACCTGAAGACAATGCCGACGGGGTTCCACTCAGTTCTGCACGGATTCGCAGCTCAGGGATGCCCATTTGATGGGTCGTCGGGCATTTGCCGTCGAGTGGCGATACAGCTTCTGTAAGCGCTAACGGTTGGCTTCGGTTGGGTTCGCCATTTTCGGGTGCCTGCACGCATTGACCAAACGTAATTCGCGCAGCTAGCTGTTTGCCGGTGGCGCATTGAGGGATCGAGACGGTCCAACCGGGCTCGTTGATCGCTCGTCCGCAACTCCACATTGCTGCTTGGCTATCGGCCGTTTTTGTATCGGCTGAGTGCGTATCGGCTGCTTCGCTGTCGTCTGAGTGGCTGTCGTCTGAGTGGCTGTCGTCTGCTTGCCTGTCAACTGTTTTCGTATCGGCTGAGTGGTCCCCGGATGTGCTGTGCGTTGCATCGACCGAGGCGGTGTGCTGATCGTGGCCGTCATGGTAGCGAGGGTTGCCTCCAATGAGGGCAAGTCCATCGGGAAAGGGGGCAATGTCGCCTGGGTTTAGCTGCCCTGCTCCGTAGTAGGCCCGTATCGCCGTCCACTTCGCTCCAACGGGTGCGGGTAGCCAATACGAGGCCGTATCCCCAGAATCGTCACAAGACGTTTGACGGCCGCTGAGCGAAGCAAAACTCGACGAGGCATTGGTCGTGCGGTTCCCGAAGAACGAGTGAAGATGCGATGCTCCAGGTTTTCCCGGTAACAAGATTGGGTCATCGCTTGCTTCATGACTGAGTCGACACCTAACGACAAAGGACACCGAAGGCAAAACGCCGGACGATACGGTCCGCGGTGTTGACGTGTCCGCGGGAGCCTCCGTTCGTCCCGTCTGCGGGATTGGGGTGATTGGGTTTGGCACGGGAACTGGCGTTGGTCCAGCAAAGATCAACCAGCCTCCACGAGCAGTCGCCGCAAGCAAACCCACAATGATCAGCGAAGCACCAACACGCGAGCGAAGTTTCGCCGGAGGCGCTGGTTTAGGATCCGAGCCATACGGGTCAGAGAGATCACCATCGGCTCTACCCCACACGGTGACCAGCCCCACGACACTTCAATAAAACACTCCAACAACGCACTTGAAGGGACACCTTCAACACCTTGAACCCCTTTAAACACCTTTAACCGAAAGATGCTTCTGAACACGATAGTCACCCGCTCAAACAAGCACTAGTGCGTGTGCGCGTCAATCATTGCGTAATGTCTTGGTGATACTTTCCGCGTTGGTCTTAGGGACTGGGATCGAAACACTACGCAATGACTTACGCTTCCCTGCACTAGCGGCGGGGTCGTTACGGACAAGCACTAACTACCCAGCGCCAGGTACCGTTATTACGTGGCCAAGGTACAAAAGGACGACGTTGAACGATTGAGCCGGGGTTTACCTACCAAGGCTCGCATTGGCAGCCGATCGGTGGGGCATCGGTTGACAGAAAAAGAACGAATCCTTTTCGAAGCCGCCAAACGGCAAGGCTTCTTGAAAGTTCCCGTCGGTGGTCTTCGACCCAACGTGGCCAATGTGTACCGCAAATGGTGCGAAGCCGATGGCAGAGAATGTGTTGTTACCGGCGGCCCGATCAAGCCCCAGTAAGTGATCGCCATCTCAGCGAAACGCGACGGGCCATGGCGAGCGATCAAGCAAGCATCCAAGGTCAAACTAGCGACCAAACGCCGCATGGCTCCGTTCGGCGAACCGAATCAAAAGCCATGCACACGTACCAAAATGAAACTGAAAACCGGAGTGAGGAACCTATCCGCGCTTACGAACTCGTAGCTTGATCGGCGTTGCCCCAAAGTTAAACCGTTCACGAATTTTCCGTTCCAGGAATCGCAGGTACTGCGGGGACAGCGGACGGTTCGCAAACAGCGTGAACGTTGGAGGATCGGTAGCTCCCTGGGTCGCATAAAGGATGCGTGCTTCCTTCAGTGGGTGTAACTGATGCGCCTCGGCAATGAGCTCATTGAGCTCGCGGGTAGGCACGCGCATGTGATATTTCGAGATGGCGTCGGCCAAAGCGGGAAGCAACTTGTGAACACCCGTTCCACTCATGGCACTGATTTTCATGATCGGCGCGTAACCCAAAAAGGCCAGCTTGTCCTCAACGCTATGCAACGCCGCTTCGCGTTGTTCGGCATCGATGAGGTCCCACTTGTTGAGGCATAACAGCATCGGGCAACCGGCAGCATCGATACGTTCAGCTAACCGTTGATCCTGGTGGGTGACGCCTTCCTGCGCGTCAATCACGAACAACGCCGCATCGGCATTGTCGATCGATTGCAGGGCACGAACCAAGGAAAAGTACTCAGCGCCTTCATCAATTTTGGACTTGCGGCGCATACCGGCCGTGTCCACAAAACGAATATGACCTTCGGTGGTTTCCACCACTGTATCGATGGAGTCACGGGTGGTGCCTGCCATGTCATGCACGACCGAACGATCATCACCAATGAGGCGATTAAACAACGTGGACTTGCCCACATTTGGGCGACCGGCAATAACCACTGCCGGGACTTTGCCACCACCCACGCCGATCGGGCCGAAGTTGGCAATGTCCATGGCGGTTTCGTGGTCGTAATCGGCGTCCACTTCGGCGAGTTCTGGCTCGGGAAGCTTCGCAATCAAAAGGTCCAAGAAGTCGCCAGTCATGCGGCCGTGCAAAGCACTCAACCCAACCGGGTCGCCTAGACCAAGCGCCGAGAAGGCCCAAACATCGGTGTCACGGGTTTCGCCGTCAACTTTGTTGACGACCACGAAGACGCTGCCCTTGGCCCGACGGCGACGCAAGATATCGGCCACTTCTTCGTCTTCAGGCGTTACGCCAACGGTGACGTCAACCACGAAGAGCACCATGTCAGCCTCATCAATGGCCTTCTCCGATTGCTTGGAAACCTTGTCATCGAGCTCATTGCCCGACGACATCCAACCGCCTGTGTCGATGAGCAAGAACGCTTTACCGTTCCATTCGGCCTCAACGTCTCGCCGGTCGCGTGTGACGCCTGGGCGTTCCTCCACAATGGCTTCACGACGGCCAACGAAGCGGTTTAGCAACGTTGACTTGCCCACATTCGGGCGCCCGACAATGGCCACCGTGGGAAGACCACGAGGGTTGGTAAAGCTGATTCGAGTCAACGGACCCGATTTTGCTCGTCTTTTCGCTTGTTCACTCACTGCAATCCAGCTCTCTCATCACCAGCATAAATACTCTGCACACTTACTGCCTACTGCATCAAACACCGCGGGGTTGGCTCGTCACCCGAACAAGCGGTGCTGACCCGGTACGGCAAAGCAGATCGTTACACCTGCACAACCTACTGTCCGTTACTTCTGAGCCAAGGCCTCTCGCAAGGCAACGCCATTGGTAGGCACGATCTCCACGATCCGCGGCAAATCGGCCGGGCTAGTCCCATCAAGGAACACCCCTTTTGATAAGCACACATCAGGAAGCAGATACCGGTGGCCCTCGGGCTCCCCCGCCAACACCCGGGCCAAATCCTCGCCAACCATCAAACCGGTCACGGCGGTATTGCCTCCAAAGAAATCGTTTTCCACCGGAACTATGCGCACATCGGATCGGCCCAGTTCAGCCAATAATGGCGGCAACAAACCTCCGAGGACCAAAGCCCCATAGGGAGCCGTCAAAATAGCGACCGGTGCAGAACGGCGCGGACGCAGCGAGATCATTCCTGGGGCAGAACTCACCGTTCGAGTAGCTGTAACCAAACCGCCACCTCCACCCAAACAGTCCACACCCGGACCGTCCACAACAGAACCATCAAGCGACCCAAGCGCGTTTCCGGCGTCCATTGACATCGAAACTGCCTCACGCGGGGCCCGGTACCCCTCGGCAGGGGCACCCTCAACCCAAGCGAAGAAACCAGAAGCAACCTCCGTCGGCTGATCAGTTTGACCCGACAATTCCCGCTCCAGGGTCCGAGCCATTCCAATACCGTTTTCGTGCTGAATGAAATCCTCTTACTCAAACGACTCCGGGAACGCACGCCCTGCCATGAGGTAATACTCGTCGGCGGCAAAAATCATCCGTCTACCAATGGCTGACAAAAACACTTTCTGCCAACGTTCGACAGCATCAACCACAGCCGCAGCTTCAGCCTTGGTGTGCAATCGCAAACTGGGCTCTTTGTTGAACTTGGAAATCCCTAACGGCACCGCGTGCAACGACGCTAAGTTCCCATACTGCTCAAGTACTCCGGCCAGGGTGTCTTCGAGAACGTCGCCGTCGTTAACGCCAGGACAAATCACCAGTTGACCATGGACTTCAACGCCGTGATCCAGCAACGCTCGAAGCCACCGCAAACTCGTAGCTCCCCGTCGGTTACGGAGAAGATCGGCACGCACCTCAGGATCGGTGGCATGGATCGACACATTTAACGGCGACAAACCCTCCGTGATTACCCGCTCCAAATCTGCTTCGGTAAAGCGGGTCAAGGTGGTGAAGTTGCCGTACAAAAACGACAAACGGTAATCATCATCCTTGAGATATAAGCTCGGACGCATCCCCGGAGGCAACTGGTATATGAAACAGAATGAACAGTGGTTGTCACATGTACGCAGCTGATCAAACAACGCCGACTGCACCTCAATGCCCAGCCGCTCCCCTTCAGGTTTCTCAATCAGCACACTGTGCTCAAGCCCGCCGCGCTGAATTTCCAACTCAATTTCTCGCTCATCAGCCAACAAACGATACTGAATAACGTCACGCACCACTGCGCCATTCATCAATGAGATGACGTCGCCGGGCTGCACACCAGCGTTATCGGCGGGCGACCCAGGCGCCACAGCGACAACAGTTGGCAAACTCATGGCCCACAGGATACGACCCAACCCCCGAGTTCCCGCCCAAACCAGCACAAATGAGCCACAAAACCGTCGACAAGCCCAAATCGGGCCACAAACAGCCACTTTGGCGCAGATCGGCAGTTGCGCCCCCCGAGAATTCGGGGTAAAGCCAAACGAACCCACAAAGTACGGGCTACTCGCCGCTACGGTGGAGAGTGATGGAAGTTGACAAGGTTCTACTCGCAGCACCCCGCGGATTTTGCGCCGGGGTGGAGATGGCTATCAAGGCACTCACCTGGATGGTCCGCATGTTCGACGCACCCGTGTACTGCTACCACGAGATCGTTCACAACCGCCTGGTTGTTGATCGATTCAAAGAACTTGGTGTGATTTTTGTCGAGACTATCGAGGAAGTTCCGGTCGGCGCACCCCTCATGCTCAGTGCACACGGCTCCGCTCCCGAGATTGTGGCTGCTGCCCAAGCCAACGGGGGTTATGTGGTCAACGCAGTATGCCCACTAGTCACCAAAGTCCACCATGAAGCCAAGGTTCGGGCCGGGAAAGGGTTCGAAATCATCTACATCGGCCACGAAGGCCACGATGAAGCGGTTGGCACCATGGCGGTCGCCCCTTCCAAGATGCACCTGGTAGAAACCGCCGATCAGGTCAACGATCTGCAACTTGGCGACCAACCCGTAGCTCTCCTGGCCCAAACCACGCTTTCGCACCACGACTGGGCCGATGTGCTCGCCGCCGCCCAAACCCGCTTCCCCGACATGTGGGTACCAGGCCACTCCGACCTCTGTTATGCCACCACCAATCGCCAGAACGCCCTAGGAGCCATGGCCCCCAGGGCGGATGCCATCGTGGTCATTGGGTCGGCCAACTCCTCCAACACTGTGGCGCTCGCCAAAGTTGCAACCGCTGCGGGATGTACCAAGGTGTACCGGATCAACAGCGCCGAGGAACTTCCCAACGACCTCTGTGGTGTGGTCGGGGTTACTGCTGGGGCTTCGGCGCCTGAGGAGTTAATCAACGAAGTGATTGCCCGACTCAACCCCGCAAACGGCGTCGAAATCGTGCGAGTAACCGAGGAAGACGAATATTTCCCGCCACCACGCGAACTGCGCGATGTGGTCCCATCGGCAGCTGCAGCGTTTGCGTATCTACTCGGAGCCCCTCAGCCATCCAATAACCCTATGGACGCAGACCGTTCTACTGCCGCAAGCAATGTGCTCGCTGCGCTGAAGAACGTCGGTTAGACAACTTCCTCGTTTGGCGTTGCCCTTAGCTTGTCGAACAGCCTTGCCCAACCGACGCGGTTGGCTTATTCCAGCGGCAAATCCGACCCGACAGTGCCGAAGAAGGCAAAGGAACGAGCCCCAGAGCCCGTCCCTTCATTGCGATTGTTGACTACCGTCCAGGAAAGCTTGCTAGCGGTAACTGGTGAACCTGCGTTAAACCAGAAGCGCAGCCTTACCTACTTGCGGCCGAGCATTCCCATCAGCTTGCCCAAGATTCCAGCTTTGCCACCAGCAGCGCCGCCGCCGGTAAGTCCCCCGGCCATACGTGTGACGTCGTCGATGATGCTGCCGTCTTTGTTCTGATCAAGCATTCCCGTGACTTTGCCCATCAAGCCGCCGGCTGCACCGCCAGCTCCGGCTGCGGCACCACCAGCTTGTGCGGCACCGCCACCCAACATGGAACCAAGTCCACCAAGAGCTCCGCCGCCACCACCCAGAAGACCACTAAGCAAGCCGCCAAGGCCACCTGCTCCACCGCCACCGAGCAAGCCGCCCAGTGAACCGGAAAGTCCCTGTGCTCCACCGGCAGCTGCACCGGATCCACCTATTGCACCCATAACCATCGGGGCCAACATGGCCATTAGGCCAGCCGCTTGACCCTTATCGATACCAGATTCAGCAGCTACCTGGTCATGCACGGCACTGGCTTCGTCACCGAACACTTTGCCAACAATTTTTCCGCCCCTACCAATGGCGTCATCGTCGTCGGCGATTCCACCGGCGAGTGCGCTGCCATCGTGGTTGCCGAGCGCTGCGGTCAAAGCTGCGCCCTTTTCAGGATCGTCGGCATTTGCTTTCATTTTGCCGAGCAAGGCGGGAAGTGCCGACGAAACGGCCTTCTGTGCTCCAGCGGTATCGGTTCCGAGCTTTGCTGCGATTTTTGCCATGGCGTCGCCGCCGAGTGCTCCACCCAAAAGATCTTCAATTCCCATTGGTCTTACTCACTTTCTAGGCTGTACAAATTGCAACAGGCCCGCGCGAAATATAGCCGACGACACGGCGATAAGTGCGACATCGGGCAAATAGTCCAAGTCTGTTGAAAAATATTGTGAACTCGGTTTGAACGTCGCAACTCACCCTGAGCTTTGCTCTGAGGGCACAGCAGTGAGAACATGGTCACATGATCGCTTCGAGCACACTCACCGGCAACGCCGCAACCTTTACATCAATGGACACCTCGACAAAGGAGGAGTGGCTCAACATCGGTACGGAAACCGCAAAAAATCAAACACGGGTAGCTGATCGCATCATCATGTTGCTCGAATCGCTGAGCACCATCACTGACGGGTTTGTCACCGATCAGCTCACTCATTGCCTCCAGACCGCAACCATGGCGGAGCGAGCCGGTGCCGACGATGAAGTGGTGATCGCTTCGTTGTGTCATGAGATC
>JAYTWN010000138.1:0-11244 GCA_043743435.1 Acidimicrobiia bacterium | reverse complement strand
CGAAGTACTGGCCCACGTCATTGGCGACGAAATGGCCACCGGTCTGTCCCTGGTTGAAGCGGTTCGCAGTGCGCTCAAGAAGGTCGACGGAAGCTTCGCCATTGCGGTGCTCCATGCCGATGATCCAGAGCTCGTGGTAGGTGCTCGCAGAGGTTCGCCATTGATCTGTGGACGTACCGAAGACGCTGGCCTGCTCGCCTCCGACATCCCGGCAATTCTTTCCGAAACCCGCGAAATTTACGTCATCGAAGACGACAACATCGTTGAACTTCGCCCCGGCGTGATCCGTGTTACCAACCTCAATGGCCAAGTAGTTACCCCAGAAGCCCGTCACATCACGTGGGATCTTGATGCGGCTGAAAAGGGCGGTTACGACGATTTCATGCTCAAGGAAATCCATGAGCAACCAACCGCCATCACCGAAACCCTGCGTGGACGTATGAATTCGGAGAATCGCCTACAACTCGATGACATGCGGTTGACGAACGACGATCTTGCCAAGATTGACCGGATCTCTATCGTCGGTTGTGGCACAAGTTTCTATGCAGGCTTAGTGGCCAAGTATGCGATCGAACACTGGACCCGAATGCCTTGTGAGGTTGATGTGGCCTCGGAGTTCCGTTATCGCGACCCGGTGCTTGGACCCAACACCTTGGTTGTTGGCATCTCCCAATCGGGTGAATCACTCGACACTATGGAAGCGATTCGTTTCGCCAAGCGCAGTGTCAACTCGGCCAAGGTGCTCACCATTTCCAACGTCGTCGACTCCTCGATGGCCCGTGAAGCCGACGCTGTTCTCTACACCCACGCCGGCCCCGAAATCGGTGTGGCCGCCACGAAAACCCACCTCGCCCAAATTGTGGCCATGCAGGTTTTGGCTCTGTACTTGGCGCAAACGCGCGGCACGTTGCATCCCGGTGAAGTTGCTGAATTCATGAAGATCCTCGATTCGCTCCCTGGCAAAGTTGAGGCGGCGCTGGAACACACTGAGCACATCACGGCTTTGGCGCATCACTTTGCTGACACCCGTGACTTCTTCTTCCTCGGCCGCGGCGTGGGTTACCCAACCGCGCTTGAAGGTGCGCTGAAGTTGAAGGAAATTTCTTACGTTCGCGCTGAGGCTTACCCGGCCGGTGAAATGAAGCACGGCCCGATTGCGCTTATCGAGCCTGGCTCCGTGGTGATCGGTGTGGCCACTCGCGGACGCTTGCATTCGAAGTTGCTCTCGAATATGCAAGAGATGAAAGCCCGCGGCGCAACCATTGTGTTGGTAGCCAACGAGGGCGATCACGAAACCGCCGCCGAGGCCGATTTCGTGTTGCCCGTCCCATCGCTTCCAGCGAACGCCGAGTTGTTCACCCCCGCCGTCAACATCGTCCCCCTGCAAATCTTCGCTTACGCCCTGGCCCGTGCCAAAGGCTTCGACGTCGACAAGCCCCGCAACCTGGCCAAGACCGTGACCGTCGAATAGGGCTCAACCAGTGTGAATGTATTGCTAAGAAGGTGATTTCAGCTTCCATTGTCGAATGGGCCTGTAGGGATCTGTAATGGTATCGTAAACCCATGCTTGTAACCATGGATCGCTCCGGTCGAGTTGTCATTCCAAAATCCGTCCGTGACGGCATGGGGTTGCGGCCGGATGAGGCCTTCGAGTTGGCTGTTGAAGGTGCGGCAATCCGGCTTGAGTTAGTCGTTCCAATCAGCCGACTTGGCGTTGGCGAAGATGGGTTGCCGATCCTTCGAGCGGTCGATGGGCTCGGCATGACCCATGCAGAGGTTCGAGCGTTGCGTGATTCCGATCAACGGTAGGCAACGTTGGGCCATTGACACGAGCGTGGCGGTAGCCGCTCTCGATGCCAGTCACCTTTCGCATTCGATTGCTCGATCGGCTGTAATCGCGAACACCCCGGTGCTTTCGGGGCATGCGGCGTTCGAATCTTTCTCCGTGCTAACCCGCCTTCCGGGCGAATTGCGGCTCAGTGCCGCCGATGCTGCCTCGGCGTTGAGCCAAGCCTTTGGCACCCCATGCTGGTTGACTGCCGAGCAGCAAACGGATTTGTTCGCCAGGCTCGGCATTCTCGGTGTTTCTGGTGGCGCAATGTATGACGCTCTGGTTGGTGAAGCAGCAAGAACAAATTCGAGGGTACTCCTTACGGGAGATGCCCGGGCGGCCCGTACCTATGGTCTCATCGGGGTGAAGTTCGAATTGATTGCCTAAGAGCGCTGGCCGTAGGCCGCAACCAGTTGGCTCAAAGCCGACGCAGATGGTGAACGGATACTGATCATCGCAGCAACAAACGACACCGCCAACACGCTCAACGAACGCATCCAAAAAGTTCGACTTAACCAACTCGATATTGGTGGAACACGCGTCGGTATTGCCGATAGCGGGAAAGGGTACGTGTGTGACCTGATCGCCAAGCGACGGAATGATCGTGACCTCAAAACCGACCGTGGAATCACCGTCGTGAAACGCCACACCTTCGAGATCATCAATACCGACGACAACGGTTCCATAAACGCGCAAGGTAAAACCGGGACCGTTGAACTACCCGCCGAATACGTACGAGCGCATGTGCAGCTTGCCTATGCCACGACGGCACACGGAGCGCAAATCATGCAACGCCAAACAATCGATAGACCCGCCACCTCGGTACTACGCAACCCGGCAACCGCAGTCAAACAAACCGCGACTGTGCAACCAGCAATGGTGCAACCAGTGGAGCGGCCACCAGTTGAGGCGAAGACACTAAAACCCGAACACCTGCGACGGTTCCTAGGTGGCTGGTGTGAAACGGACGCAAATTTGGGGCCTTCAATTGGGCGGTCTGCCCAGCGACTTGTAAGCAATTGTCCACAGGCATTCGCTCGAAAGCGGCCACCGTTTTTGTCCCAAGAGAGCCTACTTTTCGATATTGGTGAAAGACACCAGCCACCTAGAAGAGCAACGCACCCTCACCGCCGAAATACGCATGCCACCGAACCGTGTCGGTGATGCTGCCCGGCAAGTCGACCGGCTCGCCCCGAAAGTGCAACAACTTGAACAAGCCGCTAACAGTCATCGTGACGTGATTACCGAGCAACAGAAACTCCTTGACGGTCACGAAGAAGGTGGCATGCTGCATCGTGCCCGGCACAACAAAACCGTGGAACGCTTCGAAACATCAATCCTCCACGAACAACAGAAACTCTCGTTCGTCCAAAGGGACCTCAACACAGTCGCACCAGCGCTACACATGTACACGTCATCGCTTCATGATCTACAAGCCCGCCAAAAGCTGCACCGGAACGACTTCCTAAAATAAGTGTGCTTATCGATCAAGATCGTGAAGCACGTATCAGGAACGCGTTACAACGCAGTGTTCCCGCGAGCGTCGCCGACGCACTCAAACCCCTGGGCCAACGCCCGACACGCGAACAAACAAAAGAACAAGCAGTATTCGATCGCAAACTTGGCGACGCCCTTCAACAACACGTCGCCTACGGAAAAGTACAAGCCATCCAGCCGCCAGACCAAACACAACAAATCACAAGAAGAGGACCAAGCCTTGGCCGGTAGCCGCAGGCGCGGCCTCGTCGGGTGGCGTGAGACTTCCCAGACCTTCTTCTACGCACGACAAAGAGTTCCCCGACGGTCCCAGCCCAGTAATTGCGGCGCTGAAGAGCGGTTCAGTAACTGCTAAAAGTTCGGTTTTGGACTAGTAGAACGTTGTGTTAACAAACTCGGTTACTGTCCCGAAGCGCCCGAATCCAACGGCTGGGGGGGGTAGCGAGGAGATTGTCAAATGGCGGTTAACAACGATAAAGAAGATTTACTCAGCAACGTCCTGGCAGATTTGCAACGGTTTGTGAAACGCCTTGGGCTACCGGTTCACTTGCATCATCTTTACGACGACATTATCCAAGACACCATGATCCTGGTGCATCGTAAATGGGAAACCCTTTCCGGACTAGATGCCCAGCAGCGCACCGGGTGGGTATGCAATGCAATGTTCAACGTCACCAGAAACACCAGCCGTGCCGAGGTCCGTCAGACTCAAGCCTGGGAACGCCTCGCCAACACGGCCTTCGAAAACGGTGAAGTCAAAGAATATTTTGACCGACTCGATGATGCCCGCATTGATGTGCTCAGCAAGGCCCTGGACACGCTCAGTGTCCTCGACCGAGAACTCCTCGTTGGTCATGTTTGGGCAGGCCAAAGCATTACCGAACTCGCTGAAGCACACAATCTCACCAAAACAGCGATCCGCCAACGACTCACCCGTGCACGAAACGCTGCCCGACGAAACATTTCAGTGACGAAAAAATCTGAAAAAGTTTCCTAAACACGTCACAAAACGCGATCGAGCGGACATTTACTAAGTGAAGGTGCGCATCTTCTCCAACCGGATCACTCGTTACAAGGAGAACCCAAATGTCTACGAAACGATTATTTCTGATATTGCCAATTGCTGCCGCCATGGTAGCTACGGTAAAACCTGTTCTATCAAGCGCCTCCAATGTTGCGGCAGTAGCACCTGCTTCGCGCTCGGTTGTTCGAAGCTTGGTTCGTGACGAAGGTCAACCCATTGGTTCTTTCCCCACAGCGACCAGGTCTGAACTTGCGTTCCAGTCGGTTGGCGATTCACTAATTGAAAAATACCAAACGCTTCCAGGGTTTGTTGGTGTTTCCGTCGAGAAGAATTCGCTGAAAGTTCGGCTCAGCAGCACGCCAATTCTTCCGAGTGACACCAAGATAAACTCCATACCGGTGATCTTCGAAAGTTCGCCGTATTCCTTGCGTGAACTTCAAACGGCTGTTGAGAAATTGAAAGTTTCTGTACCGGAAAGTACCGGTATTGCACTGGATATTTTTAAGCCGAGCGTGGTTGTTTACGTGAAGGATCCGACCCAGACGGTTTTGAGACCGTCAAGCCTTCCTGGGCTTAACGTTCCTGTGAGTATTGAAAAATCTCCCAATCTTGCTTTGGACATGGTCCAGGGTGGTGAGCGTCAAGACCTGCGGGTTGGCCCAGGTGTGCTTGAAACGTGCACCTCGGGTTTCAGAGTGAATGGTTCGTACATCAGTGGTGCTGCTCACTGCCCCAACCAGTCGCAAAGTTGGCAGTACCCGTACACCGGAGGATCTGACCCAATCAACCTGACGAGTGAAACATGCTCAGTAGACACCCAAGCGCATTCCGCTCCCTATGGGACTGATGCGAGGGTGCAAGGGGTGCCTGTGACGGGCGCCGGAAATCCTCTATGGGGGACCTTGATCTGGCATTACGGGGCTGTCACGAGTTGGACAAACGGATACCAAGCTGGATACCTCTATACCTCGAACGGCGGCGGGTGCCCAGGGGTCAACCTTTGGGTTGTTCAGTTTGGAGGAGGAACCTACGCACGAGCGGGTGGAGACAGCGGTGGTCTCTACATCACAATTGATGGAAACGGCACTGGGTTCGTCGCACGCGGTACTCACTTCGGCGGCACTACTCCTAACGTTGGTTTCATGGTTCCAATCGGGAGTATTACAGCTGCTGGATACTCCATCGGTTAGCTGAATGCGATTGTTTTTGATTGGAATTTTGGTGGTTATGTTGTCGGCCGGGGATAGTGCCCCGGCCGACGGCCTT
Organism: Acidimicrobiia bacterium; assembly: GCA_043743435.1. Taxonomy (GTDB): domain Bacteria; phylum Actinomycetota; class Acidimicrobiia; order Acidimicrobiales; family JANYDT01; genus JANMZO01. The sequence goes on along the minus strand of JAYTWN010000138.1, from coordinate 5,626 downwards.
GCCGTAATTGAAGGTCGGTTGTGCGTTCGTGGCGCAACGGTGTTCGTGCCCGCCTCAGACTCCCGGCTCGTCTATGGGGAATTGGTGTTGGACTCGGGAAAGTTTTGCCCAAAAGCTGTGGGTCTTATCGTCACGGACGTGTCGGTCCGAAAAGACACCTTTATTTCACGAGGAAAATTCGGGAACATGACCTCAGGTATGTTGATCTCGGGGAGGCTGGTCAAGGGAAGATTTCGAGCAGATCGGGTCAGCCAGGCTCCTCGACAGTCATACGACCCGTCGATGCATGAAGCGACCTGCGACCGCCTCACCGATTCGAGTGATCCAACTTCGGACCCAAAGCCTGGCAAGTGGATGCAATCCGACGGAACTTGGAAAGAGTGCTCGACAACCAAGGGGTCTTACCTTTGCGACGAAGGAACTGTTGGTGCCGCCCGCCGCGATCTGCGGATGGGCTTTGGCCTTTCGGTTGGTTGTATTGAAGACGTTCTTGTTGCTAAGTCAGTGTTCTTTCGGCAGAAATCAATCGATTTGTTTTTGGCGGCGAGGCCGGGTCTAAAGCTTGTGGCGATCTCGCCAGGGCGAGTGGGATAATCCGTTGCGATGAATCGACCAGTTCCTGTCGGTTCCTGTCGGTTTCTGACTGTGAATGGTGCTGCGAATACTCTTGGGCGGATTTGGTAGCCACCGGAGTTGGGTCAGACACGCACATAATTACCTTTATGTGCGGTGAAAAAATAGAAGGTTGGTCAGGTGCCCTCGAGACGGAAGCGATCGAGGGCACTCCCAATTTCGGAAACCCTGCCAATGAAGGTGATCTGAAACCGCTGCCGAGGCCGATTTGGGCTGCCGGTGCAGTCGCTCCCAGCAAACACTGAACTTTTCACGCCCGCCGTAAACATTGTTCCGTTGCAGGTCTTCACTTACGCCCTCGCTCGGGCCAAAGCTGCGACGTCGACAAGGCCCGCAATTTGGCAAAAACCGTCACCGTCGAATAGCCGAGCGTTTGAGGGGCTCAGGCCTGGCAAACTGGGGACATGGCCATTGTCGGGATTGGGATTGATGTGGTCGATGTGGCCGATATGCGGCGGACGCTGGAACGCACGCCGACGTTTCGGGAACGGTGCTTTACCGAGGGCGAGAGGGAATACGCCGAAAAGCAGAATGATCCTTCTGAGCGGTATTCGGTTCGTTTTGCTGCCAAAGAAGCGGTCATGAAATGTATGACTCTGGGCCTCGGTGCCTTTGGGTTTCATGATTGTGAAGTGACGATTGCTGAGGGTGGTGCGCCTTCTTTGATTCTGCGCGGCCCGGCCCTTGAGCTTGCCGCCGAGCGAGGAATCACGACCTGGCACATAACGCTTAGCCACACGTCGACGACGGCTACCGCAATGGTGATTGCCGAACGAGTTGAAGGCGTTGTTTCCATCTCAGGTGTCGCGACTGGGATCGTTGGTTCCCAATGATGGTTCCCGTCGTCACGCCAGAAGATATGCGCGCCTTTGATTTGGCTTCGCCGGTACCGATTCCGGTATTGATTGAACGTGCTGGTGCAGCGGTGGCCGCAGAAGCGATTCGTATGTTGGGTAGTACCTATGGTCGACGGGTTTTGCTGCTCGCCGGAACGGGAAACAACGGCGCAGACGGACTGGCCGCAGCACGCATTTTGGAACGTCGAGGTGTACGGGTGCAGATGATCATGGCCACGCGCCACCTTCCCCTTCCCGTTCGGCTGCCCGCAGCGGACCTCATCATTGACGCGATTTTGGGAACAGGTTTTGCCGGAACCTTCACTGCACCCCAGATCCGGGATACGCCAGTGCTCTCCATTGATCTACCTTCCGGGCTTGATGGACTTTCGGGGCTTGTTCGCAACCCCAACAAAGCCATTCGAGCCGATCGGACCGTTACCTTTGCCGGCTGGAAACCCGGCTTGCTGTTTGGGCGCGGCCCAGAGTTGGCTGGGGTCACAAAGGTGGTCGACATCGGCCTACCTGTACAATCATCAGTACACGTAGTAGATGCAGAAACGGCTGCGCATCGGCTGCCGGTTCGATCACGTAATGCCCACAAATGGAATGCCGCGGTACTAGTGATCGGTGGCTCAGCGGGTATGACGGGCGCGCCCATTTTGGCTGCAGCTGCGGCCATGCGAGCGGGCTGTGGGTTGGTACGTATTGGTGTTCCCGGCGTTGAAGTGACGGGCACCGAAGCGGTTGGCGTACCCATGCCGGCTGAACAGTGGGGGGCCGCTGCATTGATGTTCGCTGAACGGTGCGGTGCCATGGTTCTGGGGCCGGGTTTGGGTCGTACTCGTGTGGCGTTGGCAGCGGTTCGTGCCACATTGGGCCGAGCTTCCGTGCCGGTGGTTCTCGACGGCGATGGACTTGCAGCCTTAGCCGTTGATGGTGGCGAAGAACCCGGTACGCCGATTCACAGCACCCTGCAACGGGTGACTACGGCAGTGGTAACAACCGAACTTTCACCGGGCCAACGAGCCATTCGTGAAGCCAGCGCCCGGCGTGTGGTCACCCCCATTGAAGCCGCGCCCTCGTCTTCGAACGGCCGGGGCGGAACGGTTTCCTCCATCGCCGCGGCCGGTTCCGGGCGGGCCGTAGTCCGAGCTATTGATTCCAGTTTTGGTGCCGCCGAACGAGTGCTCTCGGCTCGAACACCAGGATCAACCGTGCTCACCCCGCATGACGGCGAATACGAACGCATCACCGGTAAATCAGTCGGCGCCAATCGCATTCTTGCGGCCCAACGTCTCGCTGCCGCTACCGGTGCTGTGGTGTTGCTTAAGGGTGCAACAACGGTGATTGCTGATCACGAGGGGCGGACGGAGTTGGTACGCCACGGTGACCAACGATTGGCCACTGCCGGTTCAGGCGACGTCCTCAGCGGAATCATAGGTGCGCTTATTGCTCAAGGTCTCGCCCCCTTCGAAGCTGCATCCACCGGCGCCTACCTCCACGCCGAATGCGTCCTTTACGGACCAGCCCACGGACTCATTGCCAGTGACCTTGTCGCCGGGCTTGCTCAGGCGTGGATGGGACTGATCGACAAGCTGCACCGGGATCACCGATGAACGTGTGGCCCACTGAATTTCACATCGGATCAAGATGCGCTGTTGTTTGGTTCACCCTGCTCTGTTGGCCCGTCCTCGGTGAAATCGAATGAGTTCCGAACTTCCCGCGACTGACCTTTCTAAGCAAACCAAAACGGGTGCACCACAGTTTCGGCCTACAAGGGCTGTGGTGGATTTGGCGGCTGTCTCGCACAATGTGGCGGAGTTCGTGCGGATTGCTGCGCCAGCGATGGTGTGTGCGGTGGTGAAGGCCGATGGGTATGGGCATGGCGCGGTGCAATCTGCGGAGGCGGCACTCGCGGGTGGAGCGACCTGGCTTGCGGTTGCGATGGTTGAAGAGGCGATTGAGTTGCGCGTTGCCAGAATAACCGCACCGATTTTGTTGCTTTCGGAGTTCCCTCTCGCCGCCGCTTCTGCAACAGTTGAGTTCGACGTTACCGCCACGGTCTATTCATCTGCGCGCATACAAGCATTGAACGCCGCCGCAGTGGCCGCGAATCAAGTGGTGAACGTGCACGTGAAGATCGACACGGGCATGAACCGGGTTGGGGCTCAGCCCAGCGAGGTGGTCGCACTGGTCACTGAGCTTGCGTCCTGCCCGGGGCTACGACACACCGGTACGTTCACCCACTTCGCCATTGCTGATGCCCCGGGTGATCCCTACACCGAGGAGCAAGTCCTTCGATTCAATCAAGCACTCGCGGCTTTACGAGAAGCAGGATTTGACCCGGGAATCGTCCATGCGGCGAACTCGGCAGGGTCACTGGCACACGATATGGCGCGTTTAGACATGGTTCGGCTCGGAGTTTCGATGTACGGCAACGATCCCGATTCGGCACTTCCTGCGTACGCATACGATGTGAAATTGCAGCCCGTTCTTTCCCTAATCTCGGCGATTTCGCATGTGAAGGTGGTGCCTGCAGGATCGCGAATTTCCTACGGTTTGCTTCACGAATTTCGCGTTGACTCCGTGGTGGCTACCGTGCCCGTTGGCTATGCCGACGGGGTCCCGCGAAGCCTGTCCTCAAATGGAGGCGAAGTGCTAATCGGTGGCCGGCGTATGCCGATTGTGGGGCGAGTGACAATGGATCAAATCATGGTTGATTGCGGCCCGGTTACCAGGGTTATAGAGACCAACGCCGATGGTTCTTTAGTGAACGGCGCGCCGAGGATACCGGTTTCTGGCGACGAAGTTGTGCTGCTTGGCACCCAAGGTAACGAATCGATCACCCCCTGGGATTGGGCGCTCATGCTCGACACGATCGCCTACGAAATCACCTGCAGCATTACCAAACGAGTTCCGCGCGTTTACACTGGGGGTTAGGGCGATGGCAGAGGAAACAGTTCATTGCGTAGGGTTGGCGTGGGTGCCGGGTTTGGCGTAGGCGTGACTGCCGGTGTGATGAGTCTTGGATATTCGGCGCTGAAAGGCATTGCCTGGCTTGACCGCCGACGGTTCGGGATCAAGGGTGATTTGGATGCCCAAGCCAAAACCGATTTGGCCGAACCCCCCGATGTTGAACACCGCACTATCCCGGCGTTCGATGGCGGGGATATCCATTACCTAGTTCGCGAACCGCGTGCCTATCCCCTCATGCTTGAACGCCAAGCCGAGTTCGCCAGTGCGCTTACTACATTCGCTCGACGGGTAGCGCAGCGTTAGAGCTAAGCGGGTTCAAGCACGGGGACTTCGCCAGGTTCTTCAGGAACTGCTGCTGGTTTGAGGAGCGAATCGAGCTGGGCCCCGTCACGCCAAGGAGACTTCCAGCCATAGTGCTGCCGGAGCCACCATCCACCGGTGAGCGCCAAGGCCACGAGGCCCCAGCCGGCGAACACATCAATCAAATAATGCTCACCGGAATAGACCAAAGCAAACGTCATCGCAAGAGGCAGTGCAGCGAGCATTGGGCGTAACCACTTCCAAACCACCTGCCACAAAAAGATAGCCACGAGCAACGCTTGGGCTGAATGCAAAGAAGGGATCGCCGCAAACGGATTGACCGTCGATTGACCCTTTTCAATGATTCGTGCCGCGAACCGCAACCCAACTTGGCTCCAACCGCGGGCCGCCAACACCCGTGGGAACGGTTCAATGAGACCCTTTTGTGCGGCAAACCAAGGCGGTGCGGTGGCATACAGCGCAAAAACGGCACACGCCGCGAAATTGACGCTCACAAACGTGGCGGCATACCAACGCCACAACCGCTGACCTTTGGCCCACACGATCCCAGCGGCGAGGTAGGGCACAAAGAAGTGCGATTGGTAAACGGCGCTCACCATGACGTCGTACCAATGGATGGTCGATTTGTCATTGCGAAGCATTTGCTAAGCAAGCCCGAACCCAATGCCGTGGCGCGCCAGCCGAAGGTCTGCATCGACCACGCCACCACCGGCACAAAGACGCCGCCCAGCGCCAGGCCCAGTGTGATGAAGGACAAGGCGCGGGCGCGCTGGCGCTCGAACCAGCGCATGATCGACACGTTGAGCGGAAAGTAGCCGCACAGGCTCGCGCCAAACGCGATCATGATGATCGCGCCG
>JAYTWN010000137.1:0-13678 GCA_043743435.1 Acidimicrobiia bacterium | reverse complement strand
TAGCGCTAGATGGCGTTGCGCAATGCTGAACCGATTGCCACCGGTTACTTTTCCATCCGCTTGAAGTTCACGGTCTGACGGTGTAGAAATCTCCTTGGTGGCTGGGGTTTGGGCCACCGGGGGTTCTGGCGAGAGCAGGTGCCGTTGCATTGCTCCAGTCAAATGGATGCAGGTAACGAAATTCGGGGAAAAACGTAAGGATTCAGAAAGATTCGTGTGCTGGTGACGCTCCTGGCTCGGCCCAGCGAATACAAACTGAACCGAGGAAACGGTTGGTAATCAGGAAACTGGCGAAGCCAGCATGGTCGATCTAAGGTCGCCACATGGGAGCTCTCAGCGGAATTCGAGTACTGGATCTAGGGGTGCTGGTGCAGGCCCCACAAGCAGCATTGCTGTTGGGGGATATGGGGGCCACGGTAATCAAAGTCGAATTGCCGGGAGTGGGCGATCAATCGCGATGGATCCCGGCCACCTATGGGCATGCGGAGAGCGGTTATTGGATTGGCTGTAACCGTGGCAAGCAGAGCGTCACCATCGACCTTCGTAAACCAGAAGGGCGTGACGTGTTTCTGCGTCTGGCTGATACCGCCGATGTGGTGGTTTCGAACTTCAAGCCCGGCACCCTCGATGACTGGGGTCTTGGTTATGAGGTCCTCGCTGCTCGCAATCCTCGGGTTATCTATGCCACGGGTGCAACCTTTGGCGCGATTGGGCCTCTGGCGCATTTGGAGGGAGCGGATTTGGCTGGGCAGGCGGCCGGTGGCTTGATCGCAACGACCGGTGTCGACGGTGGGCCGGTCACGCCGATGGGGGCGACCATTGCTGATCACATGTCATCGCAACATTTGGCTTCGGGAATTTTGGCGGCGTTGTTTGCGCGGCATGCAACCGGGCGGGGGCAGCGGGTTGACGTTTCGTTGGTGGGAGGGGCTATCTGGGCACAGGCATCGGAATTCTCTGCGTACTTAGCAAGTGGCAAAGTCCCGGGACGGGCTAACGGTGGTCATCCGCTCATTAACGGGACGTACGGAATCTTGGCTACGGCCAATGGGCATATTGCCGTCGTCGGCGTGGTCGCCGCGGCGAGGTCGGCGTTTGCCAAGTTGATGGGCAACGAGGGGTTGTTTGAGGACCCTCGGTTTGCGGCCCCGTTGATGAGTCAGGAAAACAAGGTTGCCTTGTTCGCAACGCTGGCTCCGATCTTCGCCACCAAAACGACGGAGGACTGGGTTGTTGCGCTTCGAACTCTTGGGGTTCGTTGTGCTCCTGTTCGTGATTATGCCGCCATCGTGGCCGATCCGGGGATGTACGAAAACGGATACCTGGTGAAGGTGCAAGATCCTGATCGTGGCGAAGTCACCGTGGTGGGTTCGCCGCTGCGGATGAGCGACACCCCAATGGTGCCCTCGGTGAGAGCCCCTGAACTTGGCGAGCACACCGAGGAAATCCTCTTGGGTCTCGGTTTGGATTGGGACGAAATTGCCGCCCTTCGCGAAGTCGGCGCCATCTAAAGCGTGAAGCGGAGGTTGCGGTGCAGATAGCTGGCTGATTCGATGCGGAAAGTGCATGGATCGGTGTTTGTGATTGTGTGCAATGCTCGGTGTTTGCGTGCCGAAACCTTGCTTGCGGGCTTGGTCGTTTTGCGCTTACGAAGCTCACTATTCGTTCAACCAGTTTCCACCGAAGGACAACCTCATGGCTGATGAAGCAACAAAAATCGCGAAGCAAATTAATGAGCGGGCCAAGGTGTCGGCATCATTTCTTGGCGGTGGAACCATGCTTACGGAACCGATTTTGGTCATCAACCAAAAGGCCAAGTTTCTCGATGTAGTTAGCGAATACAAGGTCTTCGATCAAAACGCTGTTCAGATTGGGGCGGTCCGTCAGGAGGGTGGCCGCAAGTGGTTGCGCTTCCTGGTCAATAAGGCGTTGCTCCCCGCCCATGTTGTGGCCGTTGATGCCATGGGTTCACCCATTGCCCGTCTCGACAAACAGTTTTCGCTGTGGCGTCCGAAGGTGTTTTTGCAAGACGCCAATGGGACCGTTGTTGGGCAGTTTGTCTGGAAGAAAATGATCGGCAAGGCCCAGATTGGTTTCGAGGTTGACGGTCAGATGATCGGTGCGCTCAAGGCCACCAACTGGCGGGCCTGGAACTTTGTCTTGGAAGACGCTCAGGGTACAGAAATTGGTACGATCTCCAAAACTTGGGGTGGTCTCGGAAAAGCAATGTTCACCAACGCCGATCACTACGTTCTGGCTTTGCATCGTCCGTTGGAAGGCCGGCTTGCGGAATTCGTGTTGATGTCCGCCCTCTGCGTCGACACGGTGTTGAAGCAGAGCAACGGTAAGTAAGCCATTAAGCCAGCTAGCTGCTCGGCCTGCGTTTTTGGGGTTGCCTGAGACGTTTTCGCTCCAGAGCTTGGGTTCAGGTCTCGGGGAGCAACGGTCAGCTCAGGGCGGAGTTTGGGCTCCGGGCGGCCAAAGGTTTGGGCTCAATGGTTGAGCATGCTTAACTCCTGGAGTGCTGGTTTGGGCTTCGGGGTTGATGAGCGTCGCGCTCATTGGTGCGCTTGTATTGGCGTTTCGCTACCGATCACGCAACGTTGTTCTTGAGCAGGAGATGCGACGGCTGCGTCGGCTAGCGGAAAGCCGTGCCGATCAAGTTTCGGCACTTTCCCACGAAATTCGTACACCGTTGGCCATGGTTAAGGGTGCTAGTGACCTATTGGGGTCCGAGGCGGCCGGCCCGCTCAACGTCAATCAACGGGAATTCGTAAGTACCATTATTTATCAGTCCGAACACGTGATTGGCGTGGCTGAAGGTTTGCTGTTGCAAGCTCGAATCGATGCTGGACTTTTTGATTTGCGGGTGTCGCTAACGGATTTGCGTCCCCTGGTTCGCAGCACGGTTAAAGGTATGCGCACGTTGTGTGATGCCCGTGAGCAGGTTGTGCAGCTGCATTGTCCGCCGCGTATTGGTCGGATTCCTGCTGATCCAAAGTTGGTAAGACAGGCACTTATCAACGTGTTGCAAAACGCCAGTCGCTTTACGTCGCAGGGTGGATCTATTGAGTTACGGGTGCTCGATAATGACGATGCGGTGGTATTCGCCGTGATTGATGATGGTGCGGGAATGACCGCCGATGAACGAAAGAATCTGTTTCAAAAGTTCGCATCAGGACGCCCTCTCGGTGACGGGACGGGATTGGGCATGCTGATCACCAAACAGATTGTCGAGCTTCACGGGGGTCACGTTTTAGTGGAAACACAACTCCATCGAGGAACTACGGTCATGATGTCGTTTCCCAAAGCACCTTCGCCTGAAGGGACGGAGGGAAATCAGCCAAGCCTTGGCGCGGTTGGTAGAGGGAAAGAAACGGTTTACAAACGATCGATGAAGACTTCTAAAAGGGCGATATGACGACCGCATCTGGGCTGAAATCAGAAAGCCAATCTACTCCGGGTTTCGAAGCGTTGGTGGCTGAGGATGAACCGCAGATGGCTTCGATCATTGCTTTTGCTTTGGGTATCGAGGGTTTTCGTGTTACCCGGGTGGGGAACGGGGTTGAAGCGGTCGAGGCGGCACTGGGAAGGCATTTCGATGTTCTGGTGCTCGATGTCATGATGCCTCGCCTTGACGGTCTCGAGGTCTGTCGTCGGCTGCGGTCCGAACCGCGAACTGCTGAGGTCGCCATTTTGCTTGTTACGGCCAGGGTTGGGTCCGAGGAAGCCATTTCCGGTTTCGAGGCTGGCGCCGATGATTATTTGGCGAAGCCCTTTCACCCACGCGAGTTGGCGTTGCGAGCTGCAGCCTTAGCCCGGCGGACCACGGGTGGCCGTCAAGTGATCGCTGGCGTATCCTCATCGGAGCTACCTTTAGTTGCACATAGATCTGCGCGCATAGCAGTGGATCTAACTCGGTTTGAAGCTACGCTCGATGGAGCACCTTTGCGACTGACCACTAACGAAATGCACCTTCTGGCCACTCTGGTGGCGCATCGAGGTGAGGCGTTGCGGTGGGAACGTTTGCTTTCAGAAGCTTGGGGTGTGGAGAGCTGGGAGGGTGGACGTGAAATGGTGAAGGCGGCGGTGTATCGGCTTCGTCAAAAGCTTGGCGACGATCCCCACGGCCCGGAGTTCATTGTCGCAGTCCGCGGTGTCGGGTACCGTTTCGTCGATCGGTAGCGGCAGGCGGTGCCAGCGCGAAAATGAGGTTCGCAACATGGTGAAATGGATTGCTTACCCCTGAGTGTTTCGCGAGGCGGCGATTGGAACCGAAGCCAGATTTCATCCAGACCTAGCACTGTCACCGTTCTGTAACCGATTGTCACCCGGATGTGACCTATTACGTTCCCGGTTTGCGTACGCTCATGGGGCTCCGTGTCCAGCGTCACAGTTTGGAATCGAACGGAGAAGGCCTAAACACGGATCGCAACCGCGCGTCAGTGAGACAACGCTGAACGCGATCAACGCAACCTTCCGACGGCTGCAGCGGTTCGACAACAAAAACAACGCACCAACAACGCACCAACAACCCACCAGCAACCCACCAGCAACCCACGAACAACGTATCGATTCAAAACAACGAAACCACATCGAAACAACAACGCATCAATTCAAGGGGACCTTTCACATGAGTAAAGCAGTTCGATTCGCAGCAGCGGGAGTGGCCGGCGTTCTGGCACTCGGGGCTACAACGCTTACAACCACCGGAGCATTCGCCGCTGCTCCGGCCAAAAAAGCGGTGCCAGCCAAAGCTGGAGCAGTGTGTCCGCAAGGTTCTATTGGCAAGTCGAGCGGAAACCTGGTTTGCACCCTCGATGGTGGCAAGACCAAATGGCTTCCCGTCCCGGCAGCTGCCCCAACACCAGCAGCCACGGTCGCGGTTGAAGGCGCGAAGGAAGAAAAGGGTGACAAGAAGCTTGTGGTCGCTTGCGGTGCCCAAGAAGATTGGTGCCAGGCGATGACCAAGGCCTTCGAAAAGGAATCCGGTATCAATACCTCCTATGTTCGCTTATCAAGTGGTGAAACGGTTGCTCGTTTGAACGCAGCAAAAAGCAATCCTGAATTCGATGTATGGCACGGTGGCCCTTCTGATGGTTACGAGGTAGCCAAAGGTCAAGGGCTCCTAGAGAACTACATCTCTCCAAACGCCGCAGCCATTCCTGCCAGCTACAAAGAGGCAAATGGTGCCTGGACTGGTGTCTATATTGGAGTGGTTGGTTTCTGTTCCAACAAAGCCGTTTTGAACCGTCTCAGCATTGACGTGCCCCGTTCGTGGACAGCGTTAACCAACCCCAAACTCAAGGGCCAATATGCCACTGCCCACCCGTCCACTTCGGGTACGGCCTACACGGCGCTTTGGACCATGGTGCAAATCACGGGCTCTGAAGATGGTGCCATTGACTACTTCAAAACCTTGCACCCAAACGTGTTTCAGTACACCAAAAGTGGGACGACTCCCAGCCAGATGGCAGGACGTGGCGAGGTTGCTGTCGCGTTGAACTTCAGTCATGACTGCTTGAAGTACTACGACGAGGGGCTCACCGATTTGGTGGTGAGTTTTCCCGCCGAAGGAACCGGTTACGAAATTGGTGGCTCGGCCATCATCAAAGGTGCAAAGAACCCCAACGCTGCTCGCAAGTACATCGACTGGGTCCTCACGGCCAAGTCGCAAGAAATCCCACCGACGGTCAAGAGCTATCAACTTCCCACTAACCCAGCAGCAAAGATAAGCCCACGTGCTATCAAGCTCAGCGAAGTAAAGCTGGTCAACTACGACGATGCTAAGGCCGGGGCTGCCAAGAAGGCACTTACTGCCAGGTTTGATGCTGAAGTAACGAACGCACCGAAGTAAGGCATGGCCTCGTTGATTCAACCGAGTACCGCTGGAGGGGTGGCGACCAGAACTTCCTGGCTGGCTCGCCGCCCTTCCGGGTTGTACTTGGTGTCTGGCACCCTCGCCATAGGGCTTCTTTGCGTAGGGCTTTTGTTTCCCCTCCTTCGCATTCTGCTTCACGTGGTCGATGGGGAAACATGGCCCAAACTCACAGGGTTCTTTTCCAATAGCACGAATCGGCAAACGCTCTACCAGACTATGGAGCTTGGCCTCCTTGTCGGTATCGTAGGTACACTTATTGCCTTCCTGATGGCCTTTGTGCAAACGCAACTCGACGTTCCCGGTAAAAAGATTCTGCACCTGATTTCGCTCCTACCGATTGTGAGCCCACCGTTTGCTGTGGCTACGGCCATGATCGTGCTGTTTGGCCGCAATGGCATGATTTCATTCCAGCTGCTGGGCATCACGCATGACATTTACGGGCTCGATGGACTGGTGATCGTGCTGTCACTGTCGTTCTTTCCCGTGATTTACATGAATCTTCGGGGCATGATGGAACGGCTCGATCCGGCCATTGTGGAAGCAGCGACCAACCTGGGGGCTTCGCGGGTGCGAGTGTTTTTTACTATCACCCTTCCGTTGTTGATTCCAGGTTTGGCTTCGGGCTTCTTGTTGCTGTTTGTTGAAGCCATCGCCGATCTTGCCAATCCGTTAGTCCTCGGCGGCAATTACACCGTGCTGGCGAGCCGTGCCTATATCGCCATCACTGGGGAATACGATTTGGGTACCGGTGCAGTGCTGTCGTTGATGTTGATCGTGCCTGCATTGTCGATGTTTCTTTTGCAGCGCTACATCGGGGAACGAAGGTCTGTGGTGACGGTAACGGGTAAGCCAGCTGGGTCCCCAAACCTACTGAAGAGTTGGTGGCGTTGGGTTATTTACGCTCCGGCCGTTTTCATTTGTGTGCTTATCGTTACGATTTATGGCGCCGTGGTTTTTGGTGCCTTTACTCGGGTGTTGGGTGTCAGCAACGTGTTTACGCTCGACCATGTTCGCTATGTGATTTCTGGTTTAGGTTCCAAGGCGATGACCGACACTTTGCGTTTGGCTCTGATGGCTACTCCAGTAGCGGGGCTCTTTGGCATGGTGTTGGCTTGGCTCATTGTGCGAAAACTGAAACGGTTTCGCGGGGTGTTGGATTTTGTCTCCATGCTGGGCATCGCCATCCCCGGTACGGTTTTGGGTATCGCCTTTCTGCTGAGTTTTCGTAACCCGGTCAAGCTGTTTGGGCAGACGATCATTCCCGCGCTTGCCGGCGGTTCTACGGTTTTCTCTGGAGCAGTCGCCATTTTGCTGGTCTTTATCGTTCGGTCTATGCCTGCAGGTGTTCGCTCTGGTGTTGGAGCGTTAAAGCAGATTCATCCTTCAATCGAGGAAGCTTCTACCAGCCTCGGTGCCGATGAGAGCTATACGTTTCGAAAAGTCACGATTCCCTTGATTCGTCCAGCGCTCATTGCCGGACTGTCGTTCAGTTTCGCTCGTTCGATGACCACGCTTTCACCCATTGTGTTTCTGGTGACCCCGGAAACGAAGATCATGACATCGCAAATTCTGGGCGAAGTTGACGGTGGACGCTTCGGGAACGCGTTTGCTTACTGCTGCGTGATGATCATCATCGTGCTGAGCGCTCTTGGGGTAATTCGTCTCGTGGTTGGTGATGGAACCTTTCGTAAGTCTCGCAAAACATCACGGTTTTCAAAAGTTCGCATGCGCCTTCGTGGTTCTCAGCCACCGGTGCTCGCCACCAGCGCTTCGGTGCTCTCCCAATCGCAAGGATCATGATGAATGCTTCACAACCCTCCGAACGACGTTCCGATCAGCTACAACTTCTTGGGCTTACCAAGGCCTTTGGCTCAGGTCCTGGCGCGGTGCGTGCCGTCGATGGGGTAACGCTCACCATCGAACCGGGCACCTTCCTTACCTTGCTTGGCCCCTCAGGTTGCGGCAAGACCACCATGCTGCGAATGATCGCCGGGTTCGAGGATCCTACCGATGGACGCATTGTTTTGGGTGACCGTGATTTGCACAAGTTGCCGGCCAACAAGCGACCAATGGCCATGGTGTTTCAGAACTACGCACTGTTCCCGCACCTTTCCGTGTTTGACAACGTCGCGTATGGTTTGAAGGTTCTGAAGAAGTCGTCGGCGGAAATCAAAGAATCGGTCACGGTGGCCCTCACCAGCATGAACCTCACGGGTTTGGCTGATCGTGATCCCCACCAACTCTCTGGCGGGCAGCAGCAACGGGTCGCTTTGGCTCGGGCCATGGTCATGAAACCCGATGTGCTGTTGTTCGACGAGCCGCTTTCAAACCTCGATGCCAAACTCCGGGTGCAAATGCGTAACGAGATTCGGGAGCTGCAGCGTCGGATGGGTATTACCAGCATTTACGTAACCCATGATCAAGAAGAAGCGATGAGCTTGTCTGATCAAATCGTGGTGATGAACAAAGGAAAAGTTGAGCAGGTTGGTTCACCGGCCGAGCTGTATCTCACGCCATCATCGGTGTTTGTGGCCGATTTTCTTGGAACCGCCAATTTTCTGGATGTACGTGTGCAAAGTATTTCTGAGGGCATCGCGAAAGTTGAGGTGCTGGGCACTACGGCTGCGGTTCGTGTACATCCGGAGGTACGTGAAGACTCTCCGTGTGTGTTGATGGTCCGGCCTGAAGCTATGGAAATAAGCTCCGCCACGGAAACAACTGCCAATGCCCGGGTCCTTTCCTGTGCGTATCTTGGTTCTGTCGCCGATGTCCGCTTGGATTCGTCGTACGGTGAGTTGTTTGCCTCGATTGCGAATCCCAATCCGAATCAATTGCCAAAGGGCGGTGATTCGGTGCATGTCTCGTTCGACGGAAACAAGACGTATTTGTTGCCGGATCACTCGTAGCGAGCTGCGCTCATCGTTGGGTTCGCCCCGAAGGCTTGGCTCGGTGTGGGTGCTGGCTCGGCATGCTGGCTCCGGGTGCTGACTCGGTGCGGGTGCGTTATGAACTTGATGGTGGGGTAAATCCTGCGACTTGTTTGTACTGCGCGCTTATGGCTTCCAGTTCTCCCGGGGCGAACACGTCGGCGCTGTTGGTGAACCCGTGAGGAGCCCGTGCTTCGGCCATATCGAGTACTCGTTCTGGGCCGTGTTGACGGTTGGACAGAACGATGCGTGACGTAGCCGGACGACGGATGGATTCGTATGCCTGCAGGGCATCCGTCGGCGCGTTGTGGGAAACGAGAGCGGTGGCCAACGCCGCGCTATCGAGGATGGCTTGCGACGCGCCGTTTGATCCAATGGGGTACATGGGGTGAGCGGCGTCGCCCAGTAACGTAACTCGACCGCAGGTCCACCGATCAAGTGGATCACGATCAACCATGGGAAATTCGTAGACGTCATCGGTTTGTTCGATCAGTGCGGGAATATCAAGCCAATCGAAGTTCCAGCTGGCGAAGTGTTCGGCGAAGATGGCCTTGTCAACCTTCTTGTTCCATTCTTCACGGCCTGATAGTCCCTCGGCGGTTCGGTTGAGCTCAGCAATCCAGTTCACGGTTTGCATGCCCTCGGCATCAGGCTCGCTGATGGGATAGGCCACGAATTTGTTGGGGAGATGTCCAGCCATAAACATGGATCGTTTGCTCAGAAAACCCCGGTGCTGAGTTGCAGCTCGCCACAGCACATTGCCGGACCAGTTGGGTTGGTCTTCTCCGCTCACCAACGTCTTGCGAACTACAGAATGGATACCATCGCAAGCAATCACGATGTCGGCCTGATCAACCGCAACATCGCCGGTGATTCGGTTTTCCAGGGTGACCGTTGGCAGGGTGTGTTCGTCGCCGGTGGTGAATGACGTGAGTGCGTGACCCAGGCGGATGGAACCGTCGTGGAGCCGTTGGGTCATGGCATCGAACAATGCCACGTGGAGTTGGCCGCGATGCACGGAGATTTGCGGTACTTCATATCCCGCAGCCAGGCCTCGAGGTTCACGCCAAATGAGCTGTCCGTGTCGGTTGAAGAAGGCTAGCTCTTCGGTTTGTACACCTAAAGGAACAATGGTGTCGAGCAGTTCTAGGTCGCGCAGCACGCTCATGGCGTGGGGAAGGATGTTGATGCCAACACCTAAGGGCGCCAGCTCACGGACCGATTCGTAGACCGTTACTTCGATTCCTTTGGCGTGGAGCGCCATAGCGGTCACACACCCGCCGATTCCGCCGCCAATCACCAGTGCTCGCATAGATGTCGATTCTTGTCGAAGATTACGCAAGGGTGAGGGCAGGCCGTGGGCAAAAGCCCGAGACGCTCACTCCAGAGTTAGGTAAGTCCGAGGGTGAATCGGGCTTCGTCAGCGGTTTGCACTCGGGCGCCCATGAGCTTGATGATCTCGGCTGCACGATTCACGAGATCGGCGTTGGAGGCCAATACGCCACGGTCCAGATACAAATTGTCTTCGAGACCTACGCGAACGTGCCCGTCGAGCAGAACGGCCTGGGCCACCCAAGGGATCTGCATGCCGCCGAGGGCAAAGGTGGTGAACTGCGATTCGGGTCCAAGCTGACGGGTGAGCGCGGCGAGCAGACTCACGTCGTTGGGCATACCGTAGGCGATGCCGGTGCACAACTGAATCCAGGCGGGCGAATCAATCAGGCCTTCGGCAATCAGTTGGTTGGCAAACCACAAATTGCCGGTATCGAACACTTCGAGTTCGGGCTTCACGCCAAGTTCGCGCACTCGTTTGGCCATATCGCGCAACATGTCGGGAGTTGATATGTACACAGAGTGTCCCTCGCCGAAGTTGAGCGAGCCGCAGTCCAGCGAACAAATGTCGGGCTTCAGAACTTCTACGTGTTTCAAACGCTCGAGGCCGCCAACCAAATCGGTTCCGGGTTGAAAGTCAAACGGGTCGTCGTTGCCGAGCATGAGATCTCCGCCCATCCCTGCGGTGAGGTTGATGATCACATCGGAGTTGGCGGCTCGGATCAGGTCAAAGGCTTCTTTGTAATAGGACACCTCCCGCGAAGCTTTTCCCGTCTCGGGCTCGCGGACGTGAATGTGCACAATCGCTGCTCCCGCATCGGCTGCTTCCAACGCCGATTGGGCGATCTGCTCCGGTGTAATGGGCAGGCCCGGGTGCTTGGAGGCAGTGTCCCCAGCACCGGTAATGGCGCAGGTGATGATGACGTTGCGATTCATGCTGCCCATTCAACCACCTGGCCCGTTGGCGAGTCGATTTTCCGTGCGGGGCGAGGGCGTTTCTCGATCTGGCAAACTTGTTGAATTGGGTGTTTGCTCAGCACCCAAAACCCACAAGTTCGAAGTAAGAAGTCGAACCTCCGGCACGAATACGGCAAACTGAGGAGGTGAAGACGTTTGGGATTGTTGGTACGGGAGTTATCGGTTCTGGTTGGGCCTCGCGGGCTTTGGCGTTGGGGTGGGACGTGGTGGCGTGGGATCCAGCACCGGGCGCCGAAGATCGACTCCGAGTTGCCGTGGCGCGTGCTTGGCCTTCGCTGCAGCGCTTGGGTGTGTCGGTGGATGCCAGTTTGGATCGGCTTCGGTTTGTGACCACCCTTGAAGAGGTTGGTGCGGTGTGCGATTTCATTCAAGAAAATGCCCCGGAGAATCTTGAACTCAAACAAGCACTGCACGCCCAACTGAGTGCGGTTACCCCAGCTCATGTGGTGATTGGTTCGAGCACGTCGGGTTTGTTGCCGACGGATATGCAACGCGACATGGTGGCCCCAGAGCGTTTGGTGGTGGGGCATCCCTTTAATCCGGTGTATCTGCTGCCCTTGGTTGAAGTGGTCGGCGGGAAGCAAACGTCGCCAGATGCCATCACCCAGGCGCTCGACGTGTACCGGTCACTTGGTATGCACGCATTGCATGTTCGCAATGAGATCGAAGGATTTCTCACCGATCGTTTGCAGGAAGCACTATGGCGCGAAATTCTCCACATCGTCAACGATGGAGTAGCCACTACCGACGAACTTGATCAGTCGATCATCTACGGTCCCGGTTTGCGCTGGGCGGCTATGGGCACCAACTTGATTTACCACTTGGCTGGTGGGGAGGCAGGAATGCGCCATATGTTGGAACAGTTCGGTCCCGCGTTGGAACTGCCGTGGACAAAACTCGTCGCTCCCAAGCTCAACGACACCCTCATTGACCGGATGGTGGAGGGTACCCAGGCCCAAGCCGCCGGACGAAGTATTGCCGACCTAGAAGCTATGCGCGATGAGTATCTGATCGATGTGATGGAAGCGTTGGAGCGTCGTGGATTGTCTGCGGGCTTAACGTTGCGCCATCATCGAGCATTGACCGGAACTCCTACCGCCGAGACCTTTACCGGTGTCATTGGCACGCAAGGCAAGCCGACCATCGTGACCGACCGTCACGGGAACCGTTTTCGTCTCGAAGCGGTCTAGCCAGCTGGCTTGCACGAAGGGAAGTAGCTGAGTCGGCACGGAGAACATCATTGGGGTGGCGAACACTGTCGATGTGGCGCCGGGCAGATCGGGCTTCGGGATTGACCAGCGCTAGGGATTACGAACCTTCGCGTCGGTGAGGCGGATCGGGAAACCTGGCTGGAGAGCGGTGGTCGAGCCGTTGGCATACATGACGGTGTAGTCGCCAAGTTGCGCAGCTTCGTCGAGATCGTGCGTAACCAACAGGGTGGGTATGGCTGTGGTGTCGACAAGCGTACGTAACAGTTGGCGTAACGATTGGCGGGTTTCGTAGTCAAGGGCGCTAAAGGGTTCGTCGAGCAGGAGTGCGTTTGGCTCCCCGGCGAGAGCGCGGGCTAAGGCGACACGTTGTCGTTCACCTCCAGAGAGGCGAATCGGTGCAGCGTCGAACAGGTGAGAGGCGCCAACATTGCTGAGTAACTCGGTGGCCCGGTTGCGTCGTTCAGAACGGTTTCCGTCGCGAACGGCTAGTGCAACATTGTCGAGAACGCTGCGGTGGGGGAGCAGCAGGGAATCTTGAAAC
This sequence comes from Acidimicrobiia bacterium, assembly GCA_043743435.1. GTDB lineage: Bacteria > Actinomycetota > Acidimicrobiia > Acidimicrobiales > JANYDT01 > JANMZO01. The sequence goes on along the minus strand of JAYTWN010000137.1, from coordinate 808 downwards.
ACCACGCCAAGTTGGCGATCCTGTGTACGCATATGAAATCCGGTGGAGGCATCGGCAACGACTCGGTTGTTGATGATTACTGTGCCAGCGTTGGGCCGGCGAATTCCTGCGATGGTGGCCAGGGTAAGTGACTTTCCGCTGCCCGACGGGCCGAACAGTACGGTGATGCCTTGGTGTGCTCGGAGTGCGACGTTTATGGAGAATTCGCCAGCTCGTACGGAGAACTGGGCATCGATGGCAAACGTCCCCAACGCGGGCTCGTCGACGAAAGCAGGCCTGTTGGTAGTCACAGGCTCGTTGGCCATTTCGGTCCCGCTCATGATTTTCCCGGATTGTTGCTGGCGGAGCTGCGGGTGTTTCTGGTCAAGCGATTTACCGCGACGAGAACTACAACGGCGATGATTCCTAGCACCGCAGACAGGGTTGAGGCTCGGTGATCGTTGCCGGCTTGGACCGCATCGTAGACGGCAATGGGCATGGTTTGGGTTCGTCCGGGGATGTTGCCGGCCAGCATGACCGTTACGCCAAAATCACCGAGGGCACGGGCAAACCCTAGGGCGATACCGGCGATGAGACCACGGCGTGCCAATGGCAGGGTGACTTGCGCGGCTACTTGCCATTCGGGGAGGCCTATGGTTCGGGCTGCTTGTTCGAATCGCGGATCGACCGCTTCAATGGCGGCGCGAGCAGTTCGCAATACAAAGGGCATGGCCGAGATGGTGGCGGCAACAACGGCGGCAGTGGGGGTGAACACCAGAGTGTGGCCGAAGGCGGATTCCCAGGCTCGGCCGATGGGTGAGCGCACGCC
>JAYTWN010000136.1:0-9055 GCA_043743435.1 Acidimicrobiia bacterium | reverse complement strand
AAAATCTTCCAGACCGACCAAGTACTAAGTGTGGATACGAAAACCAAACCGACAAACATCGTCGACACGTTGAAGAGCGAAATCACCAACCCGAAAATTGGGGCACCGATCAGTACGGCAAAGGCCCACGAGGTTTCGAGCCTGCCCATAGACAAACCTCTGCGCGAATAGGGAACAGAAGCACCCAGCCACGCATGCGCTGAGGTAGTAAACGTGGCCACGCCGAGAGCAGTGATAGCGAAGCCCAGCGCGAACAGTGTCGAGGAGCGGATTTGGTTGGTGGCGGCCGTACCCATGATGGCGACGCCGCCAATGGTTGAGCCCGATCCCACGGTGAGCCAGAAACGAAACTTACCCCGATCAAGCGATCGCCCAATGATTCCCGTGAGTAGGCCCGTGAGTTCGCCGAGAGCCATGAGGGAACCGAGGTGACCAATCGTGGTTCCCAGTTGTTTACTGATCGGTGTGAGGAAGACGTACGGCAGCCGAAACCCGAGGCAGACAACAAACTTGCCGAGCGTGGCCATAACCAATTGTCGGTCGACGCCCCTTGGCTCCATCGGTGTCGCCATGACGCTGCCTTGAGAAACGCTGCCTTGAGAAACGCTGCCCACCGAAACTGTGTCGCCAGAAACTGTGCACCCAGAAACTGTGCCCCCAGAACTAGTGCCCCCAGAAACTGCGCCCACCGAAACTGTGCCCCCAGAACTAGTGCTCTCAGAGACGATGTTGGGTTCGCTGATCTGGTGACCGATTGGAGGAAGGCTTGCGGACATGAGGTCCAGACGATACCTGTGCTGAAGCACCTAAGCGTCTCCTCGTGGGGTCTTTCTTCGAAATTGGTTTACCAACGATGGAGTGCCGACGTGATTCAGTTTCGAACGGTCCGCATCCGCTCCTTGTTCGGTTCAGTCTCCGCTCAACAGGTTGCGCATCGCAGCTGCGTTGTTGACGCCGAAATCTTGAAAGCAATTGTTGAACAACACGTGGACTTCGTTGAGGCCAGTAGAGAACCGTCGAAGTTTCTGTTCCCAGTCGGTGAGTTCTTCGTCGGCATAGAGGTAACGGAATCGTTCGGCGGCGGTGATGTCTTTGCGGGCCCAGTTTTCGTCGTTGTGGCCGTGAAAGCGGATCATGCCCAAACCACTGGTTGCTGCGAGCGTGGGTGGCATCGACGAGGCGAAGCCCTGTGGTTCGTCGACGCAAACGAAGGTGAGCCCGTTTTCCTCTAGGAACGTAAACGTGTCATCGGCTTCGTGCTCGGCTAACCATTTGGCGTTGCGAAACTCAATGAAACAGGGATAGGGGTCGAGCAGGTCGGCGGCTTCGAGAATGGCGATGCGGTTCGATTCTTTCGGTCCAAACCACTCGGGATATTGCAGCAAAACACCACCAAGTCGATTGCCATCGTGGAGAGGTTTGAGGGCGTGACGAAACCGATGCCAACACTCCGTGACGATCTCGTTGGGTAGATGCTTGGCATAGAGATTCTTTTTGTCGCGGAACTCTTGTTTCACGCCGGGCTGCAGGTCTTCCCAAAGTGAGTGCGGAAACGTAGGATGGCCCGTAAGCAGCGACCAGGCTTTGACATCGAAGGTGAATCCGGTGGGGGACCGATCAACCCACGATTGTGAAAGCTCGGGTGTGGGCGGAAAGTAATAGGTGGAATCGATCTCCACCACCGGGAATTGTGCCGCGTAAAAGGCCAGGCGTTCCGCCGCTTTCATGCTGCGCTTCGGGTACCAATTCGTGTCTTTTACCAAGGTGTTATCGGCCCACGAACACGTTCCCACCTTCACCTTGGCGCCCCCGACCGTACGGATCGGCCCCAGTGCCCGCTCGTCAAAGTCCAAACCCATCATGTCCACGCCTTCAGCGTACTGGTGGGGTGTGACACTCGATATTGCTGGCTAGGTTGTGGGGATGGATCTTCCTGTGATGCCGCCTGTTTCTCCAATGTTGGCTAAGCCCGAATCGGGTTTACCTGCTGGTGACGGTTGGCTGTTTGATCCGAAGTGGGATGGCTTTCGTTCCATTGTGTTTCGCGACGGCGACGAAGTGGAGTTAGGCAGCCGTAACGAAAAACCGCTCACCCGATACTTCCCCGAACTAGTACGTGCACTGAGGGATTCGTTACCTGAACGGTGCGTGGTCGACGGTGAGATTGTGGTGGAAGTCGATGGAGTCACCGAATTCGATTTGCTGAGTCAACGAATTCATCCCGCCGATTCGCGGGTTCGTATGCTCGCTGAACAATGGCCCGCACAACTCATCATCTTTGACCTCCTAGCCCTGGGAGATCGCGATCTCCGCAGCCGTCCCCTGGCCGAACGACGAACGCTCTTGTTGGAGGCCTGTGCTGATGTGGCTGAGCGCTCGGATGGCCGAGTGCACGTGACCCCGGCAACTACCAACCGCGACGTGGCTGCGCAGTGGTTCATAGATTTTGAAGGTGCCGGATGTGATGGGCTGATCGCGAAACGATTGAGTGATCCCTATGTGGAAAACAAGCGGACCATGATCAAGATCAAGCACCAACGCACGGCCGATTGTGTGGTTGCCGGGTTTCGTTGGCACAAAGCGGGCGGGATTGTCGGCTCCCTACTACTCGGTCTTTACGATGCCGACGGGGTCCTGCATTCCGTGGGTGTAACCGCGTCGTTCACCGCCAAGGGCAGGGCCGAACTGGTTGAAGAATTGGCTTCGTATCGCATCGATTCCGCTGATGCCGATGCGCTAGCGCAACACCCCTGGGGTGGCTGGGTGCAGCACTCCCTCGACGCAGCCGCTGCAGGCCAACGGGTGCCAGGAGCAGCGAGCCGTTGGAACTCGTCGAAAGATTTGTCGTTTGAACCGTTGCGGCCAGAGCTGGTGGTTGAGGTGGCTTTTGACCACATGCAGGGCAACCGTTTCCGTCATGCCACCACGTTCAAGCACTGGCGCCCGGATCGTTCACCTGCTACGTGCACCTACGATCAAATCGAGCCAGGGCCACCGGCCGTGCTCAGCGAGATTCTTCGCGCCTAGTGCAGGGAAGCGTAAGTCATTGCGTAGTGTTTTGACCGCAGTTGCCGGCACCAACGCGCAAAGTGCTACCACCAGGACACTACGCAATGACTTACGCGCACATGCACTAGTTCAGTAACCAGCGTTGTGACGGAAATCGACGCCAGTGATCGAAAAGCGTCACAACGTGTTTGTCGATTTCCAATTCTTGCGGTTAGGCGGGGTTGCCTTCTTTGCGGTTGGCTATCCAATCGTGTTCGAGTTGACCAAGTGGTGTCGATGGGGCGCCGTTGACCCAGGGCCACAGTTCGTTGGAAATGGCTCGCCAATTGTTGGTGGCGTCGAACGAGGCAAGTACTGCATTGAGACCCCATTGGATGCGGTTCAACACCACGAACGACGGTGGCAGGTTGAACCACTTCATCATCTCGGTATGGGGACCATTGGGATCAAACGTCCGCTTCAAAGCTTCGCGGGCATAGTCCTTGGTGTAAGCGAACATACGATTCTCGAGGACCGGGTGGTAGAAGTAGCCAAAGTAGTCCATGAGTTCTTCCGTAGAGTACGGAGCGCCAGGAAGGAGTAGTCCGGCATCCTCCACGATTTGGCGGTAGACGGTCGGATCGGGGTCGGTGACCTGGTAGCGGATCATCTTCCAAAACGTCGCCATCTCGGCATCACTGAATTCTTTGACCAGGCCGTAATCGAGGAATACCACGCGAATACCGAGCGGACCGCCTCGCTCGAAGAGGTAGTTGCCAGGATGCGGATCGCCATTGAAAATTTGGTGACGGTTGAAGGAGCGAAAGACAAATCGGTAAATGGTCTCGGCGGCCAACTCACGATCGGCTTGAGGCCAATCCACGGTATCGGCGAAGCGGACCCCATCAGACAACTCGGTAGTAAGTACACGTGCGGTACTGAACTCCCCAACAACGTTGGGCACTTTGATCGTCGGGTGGCCAGCGAAAATTTCGGCGAACTTTTGTTGACGTGATGCTTCAAGTTGATAGTCGAGCTCTTCGCTCACGCGGTCTTTTAGTTCGGCAATAAACGGGCCAACGTCGAGCCCTTTGAAGACCACGCCCATCATGGAGGTAAGCATCGAGGTATTGGCGAGGTCGGCTTTGATGGCTTTTTCCACGCCTGGGTACTGCACCTTCACGGCCACGGCTCGACCATCATGCAGACGGGCTTTGTGTACTTGACCAATGGAGGCGGCAGCGAGGGGCTTGGGATCCCATTCTGCAAACAGCACGTTGGGGTGAGAGCCAAGTTCCTCTTTGATAACCCCGGCGGCCAACTCGGCACTCATGGGCGGTGCGTCAGCTTGGAGGACGGCGAGTTGTTCGCGGAGCTGTTCGGGAAATCCCTCGTTTACGAAACTGGCCATCTGGCCCAGCTTCATAAGTACACCTTTCATGTTGCCGAGGGTTTCTGCCACCTGCTCGGCCGTTTTCAGCTCATAGGCCGCCTCAAGTTCAACCTTGCGCTCGTCATTGGCGACCGCGACTTGCGCCTTGTGAGCCACAAATGAGGCCCCTGCTTTCGCTCCCACCTTGGCCAATTCCGTAGTGCGACCGAGCCGTCCCATGCCCAGTGTGGTGGCCACGTCGGCAGCAGGAACTCCACCATTGCGAGCCAGCCACTTTGAACGAGCGGCCAAAATGCCCGCCAGTCCCAGTCCGCTCAGTGTGATGGCCCCCAGTTTTCGCATCCGTCCACCGTAGCGGCGAAGGCCCAGTTACCGGCAGCTTGTCCTGGCATGCAAAGCCTCAACACACTGTTGTGGTTTCTCCTTCACCCAACAGGCTTGGGTAGCGCCCCCGATTCAGCCGAGGAAATCAGTTTGCCGACAGCAAACGAAGTTGCGAAGCGATTTCACCGATTTCCCACGGTTGCGTTGCTACGCCGATCACAAAATCGTAGATCTCGTCGTTGGTTGGGCTTGATAGGTCAATTCCGTTGATTATGAGAAACGTTGCTGTCGCCATCCAGCCGAGGCGCTTGTTCCCATCGATGAGTGCGTGGTTGTTGACTATTGAATGCAGGAACGCTGCTGCTTTGGTCCACAGGTCAGGGTATGCATCTTCGCCAAACGCCGAAGTCTGAGGTCTTTCTACCGCTGACCCTAGTAGGCCCATATCTCGGACAGGCCTTGTGCCGTAGAGGAGGTCGGCCAGCTCCAGGACATCCTCCAGCTCTAGGTACTCAATCACTTGCCGTTACTCGCCAAGCCGCCTAAGCGCGTCGGCGTGATGTTCGGCAACCCATTTTCCAGCAGCAAGCACACGCTCTCTCCGATCCTCTCGGGCCACATAGGCACGGACCGCTTGACGAGCGGCTTCCTGCATCGATATGCCCTCAATCGTTGCGCGCTCTTGAAGGGCTGCCTGCTCCTCGTCGGTCAATCGAAGTGTCATTGCCATGTCCGAATGGTATCACTTTGACTTTAAACGTTTGAAGCTGCCGCGCCGAGGAGCAGTTCACAGCCAAATTGGTGAACATCCAAATTTGGTGGTTCCAAAAATGGCGGTGCGCTTCCTGCCGCGGCTTCCAGAACCTTCGTACACCGTGGCCTCAAGGTAGAACTGTCTTTGATTTCCGTCTATACAACTCCGCAACGCAGAATCCACTTTTCGTGGCTGATTGGCGATGAACGAGTCCTGCCCGTGTGTTCTTTGATGAATCATTTCCCGCAGGAGGTATTTCTCCCGGTATTTGCTGCCGATCCGAGATCAAGAGGCAATGTTGATCTGAGATGCGATACGGTTCCCTAGTTGTTACTTAAATCGAAAGAGGCGGAATGTCGAACTTCAAAATTGGTCGGGCATCGGGCATCGGGCATCGGGCATCGGGCATCGGGCTTCGGGCTTCGGGCATCTAGCGAAGGCGGTCGAAGCATGAATGCTCGCAAGGTTTGGGTTTGGCGAGTATTTGTCTTTTTGAGTGTGTTTGGTTTTGTGGGGCGATCGTTTGTGACGGTCGCTGAGGCCCAAACAGTCCTAACCCCACCGGTCGGTGTTGTGGACGATTGCAAGTTTGTTCCCACACCCAATACTTCGACTTCCGTGAGCGGCCTGTCCTCGGTGAGTTGGCCTGGAACGGGCGGTGGCGCGCAGATCTCGGGGGCGAAGTGCCAGACGATCGCGCTGGACATCACTTTGACGGTGATGCCTACCGGCGGCGATTTGATGAACTGGAATTACGTGCCCGGTGGGTGTGGCGGTTACGACCTACAGAAACTCATGGTGTCGAACGGCCGCTTGCTGGCGGGCGGTGGGGTTTTTAGTTGTGGTTGTTGCCCGAACACCCAGAACTACCAGGATATTGGTCCTGCCGTTTCTGGAACGAGAATTCAGTTTGATCCCTTCCTTGGTCGGGTTAGGAATTGTGCGCCGGCTTCGATTGCTGAGGTGAATGCTGGCTGGAAGGGGATCCCCCAGCCCCAGTCGTTGATGGCTTTTGTTGGTTCGCAAGCAACACAGATAGACACGTCGCGATCAAGGTTTGGTTACTGGACCGGCACTGCTGGAACTCCGATTAACGGCGATGGTTCGTATGTGTTCTCTGATGCGTCTGGTGCTTGTTCTACTTCGCAACCTGCTCCAGATCCGGTTGCACCGGCGAGCCCAACTGATGGTTGCACGCTGAACGCGACGGGTGGCTCAACAACGGTGAACAATCTCAAAAGCATTGCGTGGTCCCCGTCGGGAAGCGCAACTATCACTGGTGCGAAGTGTCAGATTCTTGCCCTTGACCTTACGTTTCCTGTTGCTCCTGGTGGCGGTGACATCATGACGTGGAACTATTCGCCGGGCGGATGCGGCTCCTATTACCTGCAAAAGCTCACTGTGTCGGGCGGCCGATTGTTAGTTGGTGGCGGGGTGTTCGATTGTGGTTGTTGCCCGAATTCGCAGAGCTATCAAGATGTTGGCCCAGCGGTAAGTGGGATGCGGATTCAGTATGACCCGTTTCGTGGACAGGTTCGTGATTGCTCGCCTCTGTCGCTGACCGAGTTGACCGGTCCGTGGCGATCGCTCCAACAACCTTCAGGGACGCTGTTGTTTAACGGATCACAAGCCACTCGAATCGATATGTCGAAGTCAAAATTTGATTTTTGGAACGGGACGACTACGACGCCGATAAATGGTAGTGGTACATACAATTTTTCCAGCCCAGCAGGTGCTTGTGGTGATAACCAGGTTGTTGCTCCGGTACAGGGGCCTGATGGTCCAGTGGATGGATGTAAGTTCACAGCAGCTGGAGGGGGAACGACGGTTGACGGGCTGAGGAGTTTGGCGTGGTCGCCAGGTGGATACGCGATACTGGGTGGTGCTAAGTGTCAGCTGAAAGCCTACGACTTGACATTTGAAGTAATGCCAACCGGCGGAGATATCGCTCAGTGGAGTTACATCCCCGGCGGCTGCGGCGGTTACGACCTAATGAAAATGTTGGTCTCGGGCGGACGACTTTATGTCGGTGGTGGCGTTTTTAGCTGTGGCTGCTGCCCGAATACGCAGCACTATCAAGACGTGGGCCCGGCGGCTGATCGGATGCGTATTCAAATTGATCCATACCGGGGTCTGATTCGCGATTGTGCGCCACCCACTCCAGGTTCCAGTGTTGCTGGCCCATGGAGAGGTCTCGGGGGCGCGAACCCATTCATGTGGTTCACTGGCTCGCAGTCGATGCGAGTTGACATGTCGAGATCGGTCTTCGGCTACTACACCGGTTCTGGGGGCACGCCGATAAACGGTGATGGTGAAATGACGTATTCGAATGCTGATGGTTCGTGTGCGGATCCTTACGTGACCGGTAGCGTGGTAACGACCACCACGACCACGACGACACTTGGGGCAACGACTACAACAACAATTCCAGGGACAACCACCACGTCCACCCCAGCGACAACCATGACATCGGTTTCACCGGTTGGTTTGACTGGTGCGTTGACGGCGTCGATTGTTCGGGGAGTGAACAATAGCGCGGGTGCCTCCGTTTATACGGTGACGTTGAAGGCGACGGGCGCCGTGAATGGAGGCTCATACGAGTTTGTGGTGCCTTCTGGTCATGTGCCGGTTCCTTTACCGCCTGACCCTGCGACAAATAGATATCCAAAGACGGCCGTGAATGGGGAGGTGGTGTGGCAGTACACGCTTGTTGCGCCTCGCGGTGTTTTTCGGGGTCAGGTTTATTCGGCTGGTGGATCCACACCGCTTTCGTCTGTTGAGGTGAAGTGATGGTACGTGTACTTCGCTTTTTCAGGTCACCGGTTTCGTTGGTGATGTTGGTTGTGTTTGTGGGTTCGTTGTTGGTTGCGGTGCCTCGGTTTGAGTCTGGGGCGCAGTCGACGGTGGTGGATTGTGGTTTGTGTGTGATGGCGCCTGCTGGTACCTCGACGGTGTTGTCGGGGTTGGCGTCGTTGACGGTGTCTGGTGGTGGTGTTGGGGTTGAGTCCAATGGTGCGCCGGCGTTGTCGTTGGCTGGTTCAGCGAAGATTGTTGCGTCGGGTCCGGTGCGAACGCGTGGCACGATTTCGAGGGCGGGTAGTGCCACGATTACGCCCGCACCTGCCTTTGGTGTTGTCGGGTCGGTTGTTGTTGATCCTTATTCGGCCCGGGCTGGTGTTGTTGAGCAGTCTACGAGTTCTGCGACGACGGATTTTGTGAAGACCGCCACTGCGGTGTTCCCCGCTCGGGTGGATGCTGCGTATCGGGATGTGACGTTGACGAGTGTCGGCACGTTTGTGTTCCCGACTGGTCACCGTTTTCGTGATGTAATAGTCGGTGGTTCGACGTTTGTGACCTTACGGCCGGGTACGTTCCGGAATTTGAATGTGGGTGGTTCCTCGACGGTCACGTTTGATCCGGGTCTTTATGTTGTGACGGGTGTGTTGACGGTTGGGTCTTCGTTTGCGATGTCGGGGACCGGTGTTCAGTTGGTGTTTCCGTGTGGTGCAGCGACGGGTGTTGTGCGGGCTTGTAACACTGGTGAGTTGGGTGGTCGTTTGTTGGTCACGGGGAACGGGAAGATCACGTTGAATGGT
>JAYTWN010000135.1:0-6653 GCA_043743435.1 Acidimicrobiia bacterium | reverse complement strand
ACAGCGAACTCATCGTGGACAATGACGACCCGCAGAGTATGAGCCCTGAGTGTTTGCTTTCAACCGCCGATGCTCGAGTCGATTTGTTCGGATCGAAAGCCTGCTCATCGATCACCTTCTGTAACGATGACAACAAGTCGGAGCTTCCCTCCAAAAGGTACGGAAACTCATCGAGAACAACCAAGCCCGGCCGTTGCAGCAAGAGTTCAAAGGCTTGAACCCAATCCACGGGGCGCACCGAACCAGGAGTTAGGCCAACCTGTTGTGCGATCGCATCGCCAATGCGGGCAAGCGCGCTTCCTCGGTCTTCGGCGACTGCCTGCAAATAGGTGGATCCAGGAAGCTGCTGGCAAAGATGGCGCAACAGGAAACTCTTCCCCGTACGCCGACGCCCCGAAACCACCCCCAAACGGGCGCCAGGCTCGAACGCGAAGCTTTCAAGATCCGCCCATTGCGTCTCCCGATCGAACACATCTACAGGCTTCACAGGCAAAGGTTACCAGATGTCTTGATCAAGTTAGTATACATTCACTTATCTAAGTGAACCTCTTGTCCGAGGAGGAACTGAGAATCAACAAACCAGCAATCTCAGTTTGATCTGTTAGCCATCGATGTCGCCGACGACGTTGCTGTTGCCGCGTTCTGGTCCGTCTTGCTGACATCGCTCAACTTTGAAGAAATCGAATCTGAGGACGGCGAGGGACGGTGGCGTGTCTTTGGGCTCCGTCACGCACACGGTTCCCCCACCCGTTGATTAGGGCACCAGCGCATCCCCAATTTGGGCACCGCAATCCGGAGCAGGGAAGGACCAAGCAAATTACGTCAGCACCTCGACTGAATGCACCCCACCGGAATTCAACGCCGAAGTTGACCGCATCGTCGTCCAACCCCCTCCACCGTCCACCCAAATCCGTTAAGTCACCCAATCCCTAGTGTCCTGTCAGCCAAATTCGCTGCGTAATTATCGGCCAGCTTCGCCCGTCGCCGCCTCCTCGGCGTTGCGGTTGGGTAAAGCAGGCGCTGCCTTCTGCGTCGTTGCGACGACCAAACCATGGCTCGCAAATTACGCGATCGACTTAACTGACAGGACACTAGGTCCTCGCGAACAAAACGAGCCGTGCTGGGGTTCGTCGGCGGCTATTGTGTTTCAGCCGGAAACGGCAGGTCGCAAAAACACCTGGAGAGGTGCGAGAGAGGCCGAATCGAACGCACTCGAAATGCGTCGTACTGCAAGGTACCGTGGGTTCAAATCCCACCCTCTCCGCCACGCAGCACCAGAGCAGCACCAGCCGGTAAACAACGAAGCGCCACCGAAATAGCGATGCCCCGAGCCAAATGGCCGGGGCATCGTGTTTTGATCGAATCAACCGCTGTTCAAGAACGGTCAGAAACGGATCTGAGACTGGAAAGCGGCAGACACACCACAGAGGGGGCCCACCACCAAAGCAACTACAGGCGGAACATGGCCACCATGGTGCGCTCGCAGAACGAAGCCAGGGCATTCCACTCGCCCCGATGGGTAGTTACCCACGAGGTGATCGAGGTGGTCAAGGCACCGAGCAACGCATTGGCGGCAGCAGTGGAATCCTCAACCCGGTACAAACCACGAGCCAGGCCTTGCTCATACCGCTCAACCAGCACCGGCAACAGCGCCTGGCGAATTGAAGCAAAGAACAGTTCATTGTCCAAAACCCCAACACGAGGACCTTCCCAACGAAGGAGAGCGCACAACAACCCAGGCGTGTCCGCAGCACGCCCGCAAACAACCCGAGCAAAGATCGCCAACGGATCAGGATCGCCACCAACAGCACGAACGGCTTCGATAGCCGTCTGCTCCTCAATGATGATGCGGTTCAGCACGTAATGCGTTACCGCCGCAGCAATAGTGTCCTTGTCCTCAAAGTGGAGGTAAAAGGTGCCCAGGCCCACGTCGGCCCGCTCGGTGATCGAGGAAATTGTCGCACCCTCGATACCCAACTCGGCATAGGTCTCAGCGGCAGCATCAAGCAAACGCCGCTTCGTGTGCTGCTTACGGCGCTCACCACGGCGCAACGCCGGGGCTTCGATACCAGTCAGTGTGGAATTTTCGAGAATCACAATTTCCTCCAAGAACGAGGGCAGGTTGGGGATGAACAACACGAACCGGACGGAAGTGTCGTATCAAATTGGGCAAACACCCAACGTTCGATGTTTTAGCTATCGGCCCACCCCGGCCACAACTGAACCCCCAACCACCCCCGGGAACGAAACTGAATCATTCGACCTACCCCTCGCCCCAAAACCCAGCCGACAGGGGCCAAGACCTACCGAGCGACAAACATTCTAGGTTTTCACCCACTATTGGGATAAATTGTTCACTGAACGGTCCTACTCCGCCCTCGCAGCCTGGCGGATTGGTGTCACCGTGACGGATTGGTGACGCACTATTTCGCCACAAAGGCACCATTTCGCCACGGAGCCAGGATGTTGCTTCGTTGGAAGGCCATGTCGCAGAAGGCCAAGTCGTAGTGGCATCAAGTCGTAGTGGCATCAAGTCGTAGTGGCATCGAGTCGTAGTGGCATCAAGGTTCAGATGCAGCGAAACGATGTGCCCACCAAACACAATCCCAAGAGCACGATGGTTGCCGGTAGCGTGGATGTGTGCCTTCAGCGGTAGAAATTCGTGAACTCGTCGTTCGATACCCCACCCGAACCGGCGAGGTCGTGGCGGTCGATGGGCTCAACCTAGCGATCCCTGCGGCAACCGTCTGCACCCTGCTTGGCCCCAACGGCGCAGGCAAAACCTCAACCGTGGAAACGCTCGAGGGCTACCGCAAGCCGACGACAGGAACCGTCCGTGTGCTGGGCCTTGACCCGATCAGCGATGCCAAAGCCCTAGCACCGCGCATTGGCGTCATGCTGCAACGAAACGGGGTCTACGTCACCATGAACCCGGGGGAAGTCATGCGCCTCTTCGCCTCGTACTACGGCACTCGAGCCCTGAATGCCGACGAGATGCTCGAAAAAGTGGGCCTCACCAGCGTGGCAACGACCCCATGGCGGCGGCTCTCCGGTGGCGAACAGCAACGCCTCTCTTTGGGCCTGGCCCTGATCGGCCGCCCCGACGTGGCCTTTCTCGATGAACCTACCGCATCGGTTGACCCCACCGCTCGCATCCTCGTGCGTGAAATCATCGGCCAACTCCGCACCGATGGAGTCACCGTTGTGCTCACCACCCACGACCTTGATGAAGCCCAACGCCTCAGCGACCACGTCGTGATCATCGACCACGGCAAAGTCTTAGCTGAAGGCACCCCCACCGAATTAATGCGTGGATCCGGGCGGGGCGGCGTGCGATTCCGAACCGCCGGAACCTTTGACACCACATCCCTTGGCCTCGCCCTCGGAGGTTCGGTTACCGGAACAGCTTCTTCAGTTTCCTCGGTAAACGGTGCCCAAAGCAGTCTGGCCCCAGGCATTTCAGGCACAGACATTTCAGGCACAGGCACGTCAGACGGCGAATACCTGGTCGACATGGACCCAACTCCCGCCAACATTGCTGCCCTTACCAACTGGCTCGCCCAACACGACCTCGCCATCGACAACCTCAAAGCCGGAACCCATTCCCTAGAAGATGTATTTCTTCGGCTCACGGCCACCGCACAATCAGCCCGCACCGAAGCAGAAGCCTCAGCAACCGGAGGTCTTGCTGGCTCCGCTAGACGATCGCGCCGCAACCGGGGAGGCCGGTAATGAGCGCGCTCAAAGCCCATACCCTGGCGGAAGTTCGCATGACCCTCAAACGAGGCGAATCGCTCCTCCTCACTATTGGCATCCCAGTCATGCTGCTGGTCTTCTTCTCCCTCGTAGATGTGCTGCCGACGACTACCGCAAAACCCGTCGACTTCCTCGCACCCGGCGTTCTTGCCCTCGCCGTGATGTCTACTGCCATGGTGGCTACAGCGATTGCCACAGCGTTTGAACGTCAATACGGGGTCCTCAAACGCCTAGGAACGACGCCCCTCGGACGCCCCAATTTGCTGATCGCTAAAATTGCTTCGGTCGTCGTCATCGAGATTTTGCAGATTCTTGTGCTTGTCATCATCGGACGGCTGCTTGGGTGGCACCCAACGTGGTCCGGCATCGGGGTCGCCTCGCTCGCCGTGATCGGGGGCACGGCGGCATTCGGGGGTATTGGACTAGCCATGGCCGGATCGTGGCGCGCTGAGCTGACACTGGCTGGTGCTAACGGGATCTATCTAGTCCTGCTTCTCATCAGCGGCATGGTTATCCCACTCGCGAAGTTGCCTGGCCCAGTGCAAGCTGTTGCCAACCTTTTACCCAGTGCTGCGTTGGCCGAAATTCTCCATGGCGTGCTCACCGCTGGAGGGACCGTGAGCACGCGTGCTTGGATCGTCTTGGCCGTGTGGGCTGTCGCCATGCCGCTGTTAGCCGTACGAGTGTTCAAATGGGAGTAGCTGGATCGTTGAACCGTGTGCATACTGATGTTGTTTGTTTCCATCGGGACGGGTTCTTCCGATGAACGTCTCTTCAAGACTTGGAACCGCTCTTGGCGTTGCTGGGCTGGTTCTTGGCGCAACGTTCATGGCCAGCGGCTGCGCAACTACCAGTCCATCCAAACCCACCGGAGGCGCAACGACTGCGGGTTCAGGCGGACCCGACGAGTTATTCGCCGAAACCGCATCGTTTGAAACAGTAAAGGGCAAACCGCAGCGCATCACCTTTGGTGTCAGTACCGTCGACGGACGCATTCTGCATGGCGGCAGCATCTACGTAACGTTTCGCCCCGTCGACGCTAAGGGCTCTACCCCTTTAGAGCCTGGCGTACCCGCCAAGTACCTTCCTGTAGCAGGGCCGGCTACCGCAACTGACCCCACTGCATCCATAGGTGCACTTAGTGATGGCGTGGGCGTGTACGCGGCTACGTACACCTTCTCCACTGCGGGATTTTGGACCGCACAAATCCACCAAACAAAAGGTGGCAAATTGGTGGCCGAAACCGCAGTCGAAGTGAAGGCCAAGAACGCGATCCCTGATGTTGGCGACCCCGCACCACTCACCCAAAACCCAGTGATCGTCAGCGGCAAACAACCAAGCGTACCTATCAATCAGATCGACTCCCGTTCGGGCCCTGATGCACTCACCGAACTCGCTGACCCCACTCTGCACACCGACGTCGTAGCCGATCTCATCTCGGCGAAGCGACCCTTTGTTGTGGTCGTCTCCACTCCGGCATATTGCCAAAGCAAATTCTGCGGACCCATCACCGATCTTGTCGACGAACAAGCCAAAACCCAAGCAACGTCAAACTCCGGCGTTGGGTTCGTCCATCTCGAAGTCTTCGCCGATGCCACCGCAGGCACGGTCAACAAATGGGCAGCCGAGTGGATTCTCAACGACGGCGAAGGCCGCGAGCCGTGGGTGTTTTTCGTGGGCCGAGACGGCAAAATTGCCGCTCGCTTCGACAACGTCATGACCTCCGACGAATTCTTAACAGCCCTTGCAACCATCACGTAACGGTTCGCACTAAGCATCGTCGTTCGAGTATCTCGATAACGCTAAACCAACGAGGACGATCTGGTCGACCGCCAAAGGACTTCCCACCACTGAACCACCACTGAACCACTACTGAACCACTACTGAACCGATGCTGACAACGTCCACACCGTTTACGCCAGCTTCAGCCGGTTCAGGCCGTGAAAAACTATGCGGACGGAAGTTCACCGGTCGCAGCGGTTTGGGTCGCCTGCTCTTTGTCGAGGCGGGCGAACTCTTGCTCAACGTCATGCCAGGTCAGCACCTCGGTGTCCGCGGTTTGGGCAACCCTCCCACCTGAAACCGTCATGCCAGCAATGTTGACGCGTCTGCTAGGAAGCGTGGGAGAAACCGCCAAGTTTCCGTCGCTCAAGCCTGCCTTGGAATTTTTCCACCACCGATAGAACAGGTAACCAACAATGCCCCAAAGGTAGGTTCCGGCCCCGACCTTCATAATGGCCCCAGCAAGTTGTTGATCCCCAAGTGCATCCAAACCATGAATCATCCGGGGCGCATCTTGATAGGTGTTGTACATCGCCTTCTTGGAAAACGTGAGAAAGGAAGCCGGGACAGTGGGAACAATCGACTGAGCGAACAAATACATCATCTTCACGGGGATGTTCAGCTGTGGAAGTTCGGGACGACGATTGATCACCGGAATCCACATCATGGTGGCGCTGAGAAAGAGCACCGCGTGAACCATAAAGTGGAAGAGCTCGTTGTGAAGGCTGTACTCCACCAACGAAGGCCAGTGGGTGATAGCAATCAGGGCGTTGAACACCATGAGCGCAACAATGGGCTTTGATGCAAACGCCGCAACGGTGCGAAGGGCTTTGTTACGGAGCGCCCAGGCCCAGAGCCAATCCGGCGACCCCAGCAGAAAGCACACTGGGGACACAAGGGTGAAAACCGTGTGCTGCGTCATGTGCGCCAAGAACAAATACTTCTCGGCAATATCGTGCAACGGCCAGTAAGAAAAGACAAATGTGGCCAACACACCAGCGGTGAGCCACTTCTTGTTCCGAGAGGAAGCAATCTCACCGGATGGGACGTGGCCGGCCGCCAATTCTCGCGGCCCCAAGCGGGTAAGCGCCCACCAAAAGAACACCGCCAAAGCG
>JAYTWN010000134.1:0-3452 GCA_043743435.1 Acidimicrobiia bacterium | reverse complement strand
CAGCTAATGCCCCGTTGACAAAAGTCGAGGTTCAGCAGTCGCTTCTGTAGAGTGAGAGCTCGAAGATAAAACTGAGTAGCTGTTCATGGAAAGACCCGGCAGACATGTCGGGTCTTTTCGTTTCTTAGAAATTCAATAGGGGCGAGCTACCTTTGAGGGCTCCTAGCTGTTTTGGGTGGGTGCGTTCTAAGAGTTTTGCGTACCTTTTTGTGCGCACAACCCTCTGATTTACTGGCCGTGTTGGGACTTGTTTGGTTTTGCTGTTGGGCCGAAGATTTATCGCCGAAAGAAGTTTTCAGCTCCCCGGCGGATACGAACGCAGGTTTCGGCGAAGAGTTCGGCGTCTTCTTCAAGCAGGGTCATACGGAAACCTGGCACGGGTGAGGCAAAACCGCTCAGGGGCACAATGCAGACACCTTCGGCGCCGAGCATTTCGTAAGCGAACAGTTTATCGATGGCTAGGTCGTGCTTCTCTTCAAGAACGTCGAGATGGCCGCGTACTTCCGCATTGCGTGATTGAAGCAGCGTGTGGTTTGGGTAAGCCGCAGTATCGATAGTGATCGTCAGGTAGAACACGCCATCGGGCACTACGGGACACAACACGTTGCAGCCTTCAAAAATCGACAGGGCAGTTTGTAGGCGTGCATGGTATTTTTGCAAACGCGACTGCATGAAGTGTTCAAACTCTGGGTGGGTGACGATCTTGGGAAACGTAATTTGAGGCAAGGTGGTGGAGCACACTTCGAGCATTTTGGAAACCACAATGGTGTGGATGTACCCGGCGAAATTTTCGTCTCGGGTGGCGTTGTAGACCTCGATCCATCCGCAGCGGCTGCCGGGCCATGGAATCTCTTTGGAAACACCTTTCATGGAGATTGCCGGTACGTTGCCCACAATGTCGGACAGCTTCACGATTTTGGTGGAATCGAAGACGAGGTTTTGATAGATCTCGTCGAACAACAAGAAGCATTCGTTTTCTCGAGCGATACGAACGACTTCTAGAAGGTCTTCTTCAGGATGCACTACACCGAGCGGATTGTTGGGATTGATCACGAGGATTCCCACAATCCCCGGATTGCTTTTTACTTGGTGTTCGAGATCTGCCACGTCGATCCGTCCGCCATTCTCGAGTTGCAAGCGGTAGGTGAGCGGATCACCGCCGTGATGGATGGCCTCAGCTGTGGCGTGTGACGGGTAGGTGGGGTTGGGTCCGATGACGCGAGCGTCAGCTGGGAGCGTAGAGAAAATCTTGTTGATGGCGTCGCCGAGACCGTTGAAGAAGATGACGTTCTCTACGTCGCAGATGCGAGCATCGGAATAGTGGTCAATCACGAACTGTCGAGCGGTGAGGTCGCCTTTGGTCGGGGAGTAGGCGTACACCCGGTCCTCTTGCACGGCTTCACCCACGATGTCCTTCATCCAGCTGGGGATGCGTTCACCCTTTGCTACGGGATCGCCGATGTTCTCCCAAATCATGGGGCTCACGCCGAGGTTCACGATCTGGTTCGCCACTTCAACGATCTCGCGGATCTCGTAGCGAAGCTGTTCGTCGCCGTGTTTGATCATGTTTACGCGCATGGTGAAATCTCCAGAAGTTGTTGGGATTTTCAGGCGAGCAAGTTCGCGCTTGAATCCAGGGACTCATAAACGCTACCCGGCGGTTCGCAACTGGGCGGGGAATTTCCCGCCTGGTAGGAAGTCACACAGTGGGGCGATAGGGACAACGGTTTGTCGTCTGCGGAGCACACAAGAGATGGGCAGTCGAATCCAATGCCAATCGGTTGAAACCGCGAAAAAGGCTTTCTTTATCTCGGCTTGACTCACTATGAGTTGACGACTGACTCTAAGTGAGTCAAGATTGGGGACATGTCTCTGGGAACTGCACTGCAGACCGACCGCTACGAGCTCACGATGGTGGACGCTGCCCTGTCATCGGGAGTGGCGATGCGTCCGGCGGTCTTTGAGGTTTTCACCCGTCGGCTTCCCGAGGGTCGTCGTTATGGTGTGGTTGCAGGTACCGCTCGGGTGGTCGACGCTATCGAGCGGTTTCAGTTTTCGGCCTCCGACATTGAGTACCTTCGCAGTATTGGGCTGTCGGTGGATGCCCTCGAATGGTTCGCCAACTACCGATTTCAGGGCGACGTTTGGGGTTACCCGGAAGGCGAGATCTATTTTCCAACATCGCCCATCCTCACCGTAGAAGCTCCCTTTGCCGAGGCTGTGGTGCTGGAAACGGTGATCCTGTCCATCCTCAATCACGATTGTGCTGTGGCTGCTGCGGGTTCGCGCATGGCTACGGCAGCAGCTGGACGCCGCACCATTGAGATGGGTTCTCGTCGCACCGACCCTGATGCTGCAGTTGCTGCTGCGCGTGCCGCGGCCATCGCTGGTCTGATGGCGACCTCAAATTTGGCAGCCGGTCAACGGTATGGCCTTACTACGGCGGGCACTGCCGCGCATGCGTTCACGTTGGCTCACCTTGAAGAAGATGTGGCTTTCCGAGCACAAATTGCTGCCCAGGGTGTGGGGACCACGTTGCTCGTAGATACTTATGACATTCCCAATGGTCTCCGCACTGCGGTTGCTGTGGCCAAAGAGTTCGGGGCGAACGGTCCTGGTGGCGTGCGAATTGATTCCGGTGATCTTGTGCATGAGACACGCAATGCGCGTGTACTGCTCGATAACCTAGGTGCGCATAGTACCCGGATTGTCGTTTCCGGGGATCTTGACGAGTGGCGGATGGATGAGCTGATCCAAGCCGGCGCTCCTATTGACGTGTTCGGTGTTGGCACCTCGCTGGTTACGGGTTCCGGCGCGCCGACAGCTGGGCTGACCTACAAACTTGTGGCAATTGAAGACGATCATGGCGATTTGCAACGTGTGGCGAAACGCTCTGCCGGCAAGGCCGGGATTGGCGGCAGAAAAATTGCGAAACGAACTTTCGATGGTTCCACGTTGGTGGAAGAACTTTTGGTGGGCCCAAACATGGCGGCCACGGTCGCCGAACTTGGCACCGCAGCGGTGCAGGTCCCGTTCATTCTCGCTGGAGTTGTGCAACCCCATGCCGACGTGGCCGAAGCAAAAGCCGTTCATGAACGGTCGATGATTCTCGTCGAAGCTATAGGTGCACGTACCATTGCGCCTGGAGTCACAGCCGTGGAGCCACTCATTGTTCCAATGCTGGAATACCCAGCTCCTAGTGCCGGGCTGAAGCGCAGCGCCGAGGTGAAGCACAGCGCTGAGGTGAAGCGCAGCGCCGGTGGGGGAGGCGAAACAGTTTCCGGGTCAGCGATATCGATGGAGTCTGAACTCCGTGCGGCCGTTGCCGCGGAAGTTGCTGACGCCGGCGCATGCGAAGCAGGGAACTTTGATGCGCGTCGTAAGCGCGCATTGATCATTGTGGATGTGCAAAACGATTTTTGTGAAGGTGGTTCCTTGGCGGTTGTGGGGGG
>JAYTWN010000133.1:0-15889 GCA_043743435.1 Acidimicrobiia bacterium | reverse complement strand
TCCATGCTCGATGCTGCACCGCGAGTTCTTCTTGATCCAGAACTAGGTATGCTTACGATTAGTTCCACGGCGAAAGATGCTCAAATCGCTGCCGACATTTACCGTCAGTCGATAGTGGTGATGGCCAATTGCGAAGACCGGCTTGGAGGTTGGCGGCCGCTTGGGGCGGAGCATCTCTTTGATGTTGAGTACTGGGATCTCGAACAAGCCAAGCTGCGTTTAGGTGGAGCGCCTGCGGTCTTCGCTGGACAGATTGCCATCGTGACCGGTGCTGCTTCGGGTATAGGTAAGGCCTGTGCCGCAGCGCTGTTGGCACGAGGTGCCGCGGTGATTGGTTTTGATCGGTCCCCAGAAGTGGTGGGAACGTTCAGCGGCCCAAACTGGTTCGGTCAATGTGTCGACGTAACCAATCAACCCCAACAGTTCGAAGCGATCGAAGCTGGTGTGCAGAGATTTGGCGGCGTAGATATCGCCGTGTTGGCGGCTGGGATCTTTGGCAGTTCCGCACCCATCGCCCAACTGGATTCTGCAATTTGGCGTTCGGTGATGGCGGTCAACCTTGATGCCGCGGCCAACGCCATGACGGCCCTGCATCCGCTGCTGGCTCTCTCACCCGTCGGCGGACGCGTGGTGTTAGTTGGTTCGAAGAACGTGCATGCACCCGGTGCTGGAGCGGCCGCGTATTCCTCTTCAAAAGCCGCCATCACGCAGTTCGCCCGGATTGCCGCGATGGAGTGGGCGGCCGACGGAATTCGTGTCAACACTGTGCATCCGGATGCGGTCTTCGATACGGGCTTGTGGAACCCCGAGTTGCTGGCTGAGCGTGCCGCTAAGTACGGATTGACCGTTGAGCAATACAAAGCCCGGAACCTGCTTGGCGTAGAAGTCACCTCGGACAAAGTCGGCCGCCTAGTTGCGGAACTCTGCGGCGACACCTTCTCCTGCACCACCGGCGCCCAAATCCACATCGACGGCGGCAGCGACCGCACTATCTAAGGGGGTTGCGCCATCATCTGTGCGCCCAGCCATGGTTTGTGCGCTTAGACGTTGTGTGGGTGCACAGTGTGCGTGCGGCCGCACAGATGTGTTTGGGGTCAGGGTCGAGAGATCCGTCGGGGCTGGATTGAGCGATTTGGGTTGAGTTATCCATCGCGCATCACGTGTGCGCCCAGCCATGGTTTGTGCGCTTAGACGTTGTGTGGATGCACAGTGTGCGTGCAGCCGCACAGTGTATTGGGGGCCAGGTGTGTTGCGCCCCAGGGACTAGCGGGTTAGAGCTTGGACTGCAATTGTCGGGCGAAGGCCTGCACTTCGGCAGCGATGCGTTCCATATCGCAATTCAACGCGACGCCGTTTTCAACGACCACTTTGCCGCTGACGATGACGGTGCGGACGTCTCCTCGACCAGCTGCGAATGCGACGGTGGAGATGGGGTCGAAAGAGGGGATGAGGTTTGGGTGGTCGTGAGCCAAAATTTGAATATCTGCGCGCTTACCAACCTCTAAAGAACCCAATGTGTCTTCGAGGCCGAGTGCGCGGGCTCCGTCGATCGTCGCCATGCGTAAAGCCCGACAAGCAGGGATAACGAGGGGGTCGAGCGAGTGGCCTTTGTGGATGGTGGCCGCGAAACGCAGCGCCATATACAAATCCAGGTCGTTGCTTGAGGCAGTGCCGTCGGTGCCAATGCCTACGGTGACTCCAGCGTTAAGCAGATCAGGCACGCGGCAGAATCCCGAGGCGAGCTTCATGTTCGAGAGCGGGTTGTGTGCCACCGAGGACCCCGCGGAAGCGACCATTTCGATCTCGGCATCGGTGAGGTCAACCGCATGCGCGAGCACCGTGGTCGGTCCAAGTAGACCCAAATCGTTCAGTAACTCGACAGGGCGGCGACCACACGCGGCAACCACTTGCGCGACCTCAGCAGCATTTTCGGCAGCATGAATATTGAATCGGGCACCAAACTCTGTGGCTAACGCAAACGTGTCGAGAAGATGCTCACGGCTCATCGTGTATGTGGAGTGCGCATTGACCCAACGCCCGGCAGTGAGATTGTCTCGGGATGATTCGAGGATCGAGCGAGCATCGGCCATGCGGGCGTCCCAGGGAAGTTGATCGGGCCCGGGAAAGTCGAAAAACACCGGACCATTCGCCACTCGTGCTCCGGCTCCGGCAGCAGAATCGGCGACGCTCAACGGATGGAAGTACATGTCGAGCGTGGTGGTGATCCCGGCCCGGAGGGATTCGGCAAAGGCCAGATCAGCCCCCAAGCGCACAGCCCCGTCGGCTACCAGGATGTCCTCGGCGGGAAACACGCGGGCCAGGAAACCTTGAAGATCGCGATCGTCGGCCCAACCGCGCAACAACGTCATTGGTAAGTGTGCATGCAAATTTACGAACCCTGGAAGCACAATCGCTCCGCCGGCATCAATCGTGCGACGAGCCGAGAACCTCTGCCCGAGTGTTGAGCCTGGGCCTAGGTCCACGATCAACCCACCATCAATGGCAATGGCGGCACTGGGTACTACCTCATTTGCAGCATTCACCGTCAACACGGTGGCGTTGATGATAAGGAGGTCGATTGTTCGCGGGGCAGCTACTTCGTTGGACACATCTCAAGGATAGATCCCGGCCGATGCGTGAAAGCCGAGGTAGCCCTTCATGAGGAGCAACGTACCTAACGAGGAAGTGCCTGAGAAAGCAATGTGGCTGAGGGGCGTGAGGAGGATGCGACCGATGAGGAGGTTGCGACTGTCACTCTGAATGTTCCTCTCATAAAGGGACGAACGGGCGACATTGGCCAACGTATGCCTCGAACCATTGCGTTGGCCCGGTAGATTTTCTTCGCTGTAAACCGAGCTTGAGTACAAAGGACACTTCATGCGGACACTTGATTGGACTGGCGACTCGATCGTCATCATTGACCAAACGCTGCTGCCCCATAGGTTCGTTCACAACACTCTGCGCACCACCGACGAGGTGATCGACGCCATCTTCCGCCTCTGCGTGCGGGGCGCCCCGGCCATCGGTGTGACCGGTGCCTTGGGTGTGGCGCTGCTGGCCCTCGATGCCCAAGCCGCTGGCCGTTCCGTGGGATCCATTGCCGACGACGCAGAGCGAATTGCCAATGCGCGACCAACCGCAGTCAACCTGCGATGGGCTGTGAATCGGGTGATGCGCCAGGTGCCGAATGGGCATCAAGCGATTATCGATGAAGCCGTCGCCATGATGCATGAAGACGTCGCCGTGAATGAAGCGATGACCTCACGAGCCGCCGACACGCTGTTGGAACTCTGCGCCGATGCCTCCGGTGCACCTCGTTCGCTCACCCTGCACACGCACTGCAACACCGGCGACCTAGCCACGGTCGAAGGCGGAACCGCATTGGGCGCAGCCTTCCAACTGCATAAGCGCGGACTGCTAACTGAAGTGATTGCTGATGAAACCCGTCCGCTCCTACAAGGGGCTCGACTCACGGCGTTTGAACTGGCCGAGCGCGGCATTCCCTATCGCATCTCTGCCGACGGTGCCGGACCAACCTGTATCGCCCGCGGCTTGGTAGATGCGGTGATCATCGGTGCCGACCGCATTGCCGCCAACGGTGACACCGCAAACAAGATTGGCTCTTACCCCCTGGCACTTGCCGCCAAACGCAAAGGGATCCCGTTCGTAGTCGTAGCTCCAGAATCGACCGTTGATGTTTCCACCCTCACCGGCGATGACATTCATATAGAACTACGTGCACACAGTGAAGTGACCGAGTTGGCCGGTATCTCGATTGCCCCGGTTGGCTCAACGGCCGTGAACTTCGCGTTCGACGTAACCCCGCACGATCTCATCACCGCAATCGTCACCGAATCCCGCGTGATCTACCCAAACGCCTAGGCCTCGGAACCTCAACGCCTGCAAACTTGTTTGGCCCGTGCCGTTGGTGAGGAAATACTGTCGTGGACATGGGTTCACGAGTGAGACCTCTGCGGCAACTGGCTGAGCTCTGTAAACCTATGTTTACGCCAAGAATTTCGGGCGTGCCGACGGGAGCGCGGTGCGTTACGGCTGGGAGTTAAATGTTTGTGAACTTCAGGTTGGGAGGCGGCTGTTGATGAGGAAATGCTGTCGTAAACATGGGTTTACGAACGAGACCTCTGCTGAGGGCTGAGGAGATTGCGGTGCGTTAAGGCTGGGAAGTTCAACGCTCGCCAACTTTCGTCGGGCGCCAAAAAATGCAGCGGCGCGCCTTTCAGGTCGTGAACGCTAGTTCCTTACCAGCGTTAGTAGCTGTGCCAGCGAAGCGATCTCGTGGGTGACAACGTCGGTTGGCGAAGCGATCTTTGCGTGGACGTTGTACCAACACGTATCGATTCCGTAGTTTGTGCCGCCCTTGATGTCGGAACTCAAACTGTCACCAATCATAAGTGTACGTTCTTTCGCCGGATGGCCAAGAGCGTCAAAGGTGATGTCGAAAATAGCTGGACTTGGTTTGGAGGGACCGACTTCGCCTGAGATGACAATGGCGGAAAAGAACGAGGCGATCCCAACGCGAGCTATCCGAGTGCGTTGCACCTCGCTGAGAGCGTTCGTCACCAACGCAAGCGTGGCCGAAGAAGCGAGTTGCTCGAGAACGGCGAAGGCTCCGGGATACAACTCACCGCTGGCGCCCATAGCAACGACGTATCGATCAGCCAGAGCAACCGGATCGGCATCGAGGTCAATCGCCGAAGCGAGTTGTGCGAAACGCTCGGTGCGCACGTCGTTGGGCGAAATCGTTCCCTGTTCCACAGCAGCCCAAAGCGCTTGATTGATTTTTTGGTACGTAGGGAAATAAACGCTGGGATCAGAAACCCCAAAGTCCTTTAACGTCGAAACAAAGGCCAAAGCTTCTGAAGCATCGGAATCAAACAGGGTATGGTCAAAATCAAACAACAGTGTTTCGTACATAGTCCCTCGTCGGCTCTGGCTTAGAACCTCAGTAACGAACCTAGCGCTGTTCGCAAAGCCACGGGTCGCTTGAGCACGGCTTCCTCTGAACACGGCTTTCCCTAAGACAAACTCGCTGCAAGGAACGGAGCACACCCTTGCGACGAAGTACCCTCGGCAGCATGAGTGGCCTGAAACCAGAACTTCCGTTAGGTGATCTCGGCACCGTGTCGGTCAAAGAAGTCCAGGGTCTCGAGGACGGTTTTGTTGCGTTGGAGGGCAAAACCATGGGCAACGGACTTCTCCTCGGAGCGCTGGCGTTTGTCACCTCAGCTGCAGTTCTGGTTATTGAAATCGTGGCAGCTCGATTGTTAGCGCCGTATGTTGGCGTCACGCTAGAGACCTATACGGCCATTATCGCCACGGTTCTTGCCGGTATCTCCGGCGGCGCCTGGTTGGGCGGACGGTTAGCTGATCGGGTTGCTCCGCTGTGTGCCCTGCCGCCGGTACTTATCGTTGGTGGCGTTCTCACGCTTTTGTCCCTGCCTATTGTGCGCATCGTGGGAGGGCGGCTCTCCACCACTACTCCTTTTTCGGTGACGACGCTTACCGCCGCAGCTTTTCTGGCTCCCGCAGTTGTGCTTTCCATGGTCACACCGTTGTTGATCAAGCAGAGTGTGGTGACGTTAGAAACCACAGGTCGAACGGTGGGCTCGTTATCTGCGCTCTCGACCGCTGGCGCGCTGGCAGGTTCCATCACCACGGGTTTCGTACTGGTTCCGAGGTTTCGTTCGCGAGTCATTCTCGGAATTGTAGGTGCACTTATTATTGCGCTCGGTGTGGTTGTTTGGGCGGCCGTTTTAAACAAACTTCACACTGGTCGGGGAGGCACCAACAAGGGGGGTCACAAGGGGGGTCGCAAGCTTGGTGGCACGGCCGTTGGTCTTTTCGTTGCCATCGGCGGTGGGGGAGTAGCGGGGTTCTCTGATTGGCGAGATCCCTGCACCATGGAGAGTTCGTATTTCTGCGCCTCAGTGAGCGCAACTCCAGGAACTTCCCGTAGAGATCTCATCCTTGATGACGTGTTTCATAGCGAGGTTGATCTCAAGGACCCAACCTACCTGGGCTTCGACTACACCCGAGCGTTCAATGTGGCTATCGATGCTTGGAGGCCAGAACCTGCGGCTGTTCGTGCCCTGCATATCGGTGGGGGCGGATTCACCATGCCGCGCGAGCTAAAGGCCACTCGTCCAGGGTCGGATTCTTTGGTGCTGGAGATTGATCCAAAGCTGGTGAAGTTTGATCAACGTGAACTTGGGCTTGAATTGGCGAACGATCTGCGAACCCAAGCCGGTGACGGGCGCATGGGTCTACGCCAGCAAAAGAACGGAACCTACGATTTGGTACTGGGGGATGCTTTTGGTGGGCAATCGGTCCCTTGGCACCTCACCACCGTTGAAGTAGCTCGCGATATCAAACGTGTGCTTACTACCGAGGGACTCTATGTGCTCAACGTGATTGACAGTCCGCCTTCGAAGTTTGTGACCGCAGAGATTGCCACCGTGCAATCGGTGTTTCCCTACGTCGCCGTGCTCACCTATCCCGAAGCCGTTACCCGCCAGGTTGGAGCGAACTTCATCGTGGTGGCATCTCCCAAACCGCTTGCCCTGGCCGAAATGCATAAAGTGCTGGCTACCCAACCTGACCTCAACATGATTGTCATTGATGGGCCCGCCTTGCGAAATTTTGTCGGCAAAGCAAAGGTGTTAACCGACGAACTCGCGCCCGTTGCGCAGTTGATCACCATCGGCTGAGGCCTACGAGCAACAATGCACCAGGAGTGCGGAAAAGGACGAGCAGTTCCCTCCTGCCCTCGAAAGTGCCTTCCCAGAAGCCTCTCAAGAACGAAGATCCAAGGAGTGCGACGAGCGGATAAGGGCGTTAACGTTTGGTGCATGGTTGATCTTCCCTGGCAGGGCGATGCGTGTTCACTGGTAGAGGCATTCCGCAGTGGTGAGCGATCTCCCGCTGAAGAACTCACGGCCGTTTATGCCGCCATTGAGGCCAGCCCACTCAACGCTTTCAGCTACCTCGAGCCCGAAACCGCCATGGCTGCTGCTCAATCGGCGGATCTGAGCAAACCGTTTGGCGGTGTTCCCATTGGCATCAAGGAACTGCAAAATGTCAAAGGATGGCCGGCCACGGAAGCCTCGTTTGTCTTCAAAGACCACAAAGCCCCGCATGACGGCACCATGGTGAAACGGCTTCGAGACTCCGGAACAGTGCTCCTTGGTCTCACCACATCTTCGGAATTCGGTGGCGTGAATCTCACCCGAACCGTGCTCAACGGCGCCACGCTGAATCCCTGGAATCTTGAACGTACTCCCGGGGGAAGCTCGGGCGGGGCAGCGTCGGCCACGGCAGGGGGCATCATCACGTTTGGAACTGCGGGCGACGGCGGGGGATCAACTCGAATCCCTGCCGGGTTCTGCGGACTCGTGGGCCTCAAGGGAACCTATGGGCGCGTACCAAAGGGACCATCGGCGGAAATCGGCAATATCACTGCTGTTTCGGGCACGGTGAACCGATCGGTACGCGATGCCGCACGTGCCCTCGACGTCATCAACGGACACGATTCCTACGACCCGCTCTCGCTTCCCCGTATCGACAACTACGAAGCCAAGCTTGGTACGTACACGGATGATCTTTGCGGAAAACGGGTCGCTATCTTGTGGGATTTCGGAGGTGCCTATGTGGTTCCCGAAGTGGTTGCCCAGCTCGACCAACTCGCGCAAACGCTCATCAAAACCTACAGCTGGAAACAGGTTGACGTGGTTGCCAACTTCCCCAACATGGGCACGGCTTGGTCGCTCTCGGGCATGATCGATATCCGCGGCGCACTGGGAGATGCCTACCCCGACTGTGCCGACGATCTCACCCCGGAAATGCGTTTCGGTCTCAAATGGGCCGAGGGAAAGTGGACGGCAGACGGTGCGTACCGAGTGGCCAAACGGCGTATTGAACACAACGATGCCATGGCGAAAATGTTCGATGAAACCGATCTGGTGATCACGGCCAGTAACCCCGATGTGGCCTTTGGCTGCAACGGTCCGCTGCCCTCGGTATTTGGTGGCAAAGAAGTTGGGGGCTGGAACAACGGACGTCTTACCGCACCATCAAATCTGTATGGCAACCCGGCGATTTCGATCCCTTCCGGGACCGTTGGTGGCCTCCCGGTTGGCCTGCAGGTCATTGCTCCGCACCACCAGGATCACTACCTTCTTGACGTTGCCCTAGCAGCTGAGCGCCAAGCCCCCTGGCCCCTCGTCGCCCCCCGGAACTAGTGACCAGTCGTGCCCAACTTAAGAATACGGCCAGCGAATGGGTCGCTCAAACTATTGCAGCCACCGTTGCGTTAGTGCATGTGCGCGTAAATCATTGCGTAGTGTCCTGGTGCACTTTCCGCGTCGGTTCTGGCAACTGAGGTCAAAACACTACGCAATGACTTACGCTTCCCTGCACTAGTGCATAGGGTCTGCTCGTGGTCCGTGGGCTTCGGGTGGGGGAGTTGAACCTGGTTCGCGCAACTCGGCCATTGCCGCCCAAAAATCCGTTGCGCTTACCGGTCCGACGAAGCTTGCACCGACCACGCCCTCAGCATCGGTCATTACCGTGGTGGGCACAGCATCGATCCCGTACCGTTCATGAAGCGCTTTGCGGTCCTGATAATCAACGATGTCAACAGCCACCGAATCAGAAGCCAAAATCTCCGCCATGGCCCTCACCTTGGCACACGAGTTACAGGTTGATGAGGTGAACACCACGGCAATCCACGGCGCTTCCGGGCGGACGAAATCAGCCCGATCAATCTGCTGGGGAACGGTCCATGCTTTCTGGGTTGGAGGCTCGGGCTTTCGTTTCCGTAACTGCTGCGCTATCAACAGAGCAATGCAGCCAATCACCACCAACGGAATCAAAACGTTGGCCATGCTTACCCTTTAGCGACCGGTGAGCCGGATTGATTCAAGAACGTGGTGCGAATAACCGCAGCCATTTCATCCGTGTTTTCCAACGGACCGAAATGCGATCTTCCGGGGAAGTGCATGATCGACGAATTGGGCATCTGTGCGTGCTGCATCGGAATTGATTCGTTGAATGCATCCGAGGTGAACTCACCCAGCCCCAACGTGACCGGGCAATCCACATCCGGGAGGCGATAGTACAAATCGCTCATGGAAAAACTGAACAACTCACCCTCCCACGCCGCTCGACACTTCAACCGAACCCCTCCATCAGGTACATCCTCAAATCCCCAGTGCACATATGATCGTGTGACATCGTCGTCGGCCATCTTGAAGGGAAGTTTGGCGCGATAGTTTTCGTACGCCTCCTGTTTCGACGCAAACACCTCACGACGCTTCCGGGCATTGTTCGCCATAAAATTGTCCATGGGGTGACCAACGGAAGCATTCGTCGGCGCAAGGAAAACCACCGGCTCAAAACCGAAAACACGAGCGAACGTGCCCGGTCGTTCAAGGGCTGCGCTCAAAAGAGCGAAACCGCCTTGGGAATGCCCGAAACCGAACACATCACCTCGCCCGCTCAACCCCCAAATGTCCATGGCCTTGGTGTATTCCTTGGTGATGTTGGCCCAAGCAAAACCGCTGGCTTGATTCGGGACCTGATCCGGAACATGGTTCGTAACGAGGCTCAACGCTGGGCTTAACGTGGAGCTCAATTCGGTGGGAATCGATTCGGTTGAGCTGGATGAACCATTAGCGTTCGCATTCCGGGCCAATTCCTGTGCGACGGTGTTGCGCTCGACCAGTTCTTGGGCTCCAGAGGGAGCGGTGGTGTCACCTTGAGCCCTCGCGTCAATGGCGTAGCAGTGAAATGAGGAGCGGAGGCGTTGCACTAAAGGTAACCACACGTGAGCATGCAGACCCGTGGCATGGGCCAACAACAGGGGAGGCCCGTCGCCGCCCCAATCGTAGGTTTGGACTACCACACCATCGTCGGTAGTGAACGACTGGTTGTCTTCAGGGAACGGCAAGACAATGAGTGGATTCATCGCCGCTTCGCTCGTCGAGGACAGTGATCCGACAGTGATCCGTCGGGGTTCGATGCGGTTGTTGACACGGTGGTCCATGTTACGAGGCTTGCGGCCGGAACCTCAACTGACCATTCGTGCATGGCGCGTTCTTGATGCGTTCTCGTTGCGTGCATGCGCGTTCTTGCTTGGTGCCGCTTGATGCATGCCTGATGCGTGCTTGCTGCGTCCTTGAGGCTCCTCGATGCCGGCTCGCTGCAGCGGTGCCGGGGGCTGAACGAATGTCATTCGTCGTTCGTACATGTCAACTCGTCGCAACAGTGACCTTTCAGCTTGTACTTCTTCTGTGGCGATGATCACACTGTCTTCGCTTCAGTGGGGAATTGCGATTCCTGCATGCATTTACTGAGGTAACCACCCACCCCAAATCAGGAGATACACGTGAGCACTCGTCGAGTTCTGCTCGGAACTGCAGCCATCGCTGCCGCTTTCGCAACTGCCATTCCTATGGCCACAATGGCAACCGTGGCCAACGCCGCTGCCGCCCCAAAAGCCGGCGACCGTTGCACCCCAGCCCAGGTTGGCAAAAAATCAGGCGCGCTCACCTGCGTCAAGAACGGCAGCCTTCGTCGTTGGGAAGCCGCCAAAGCTTCAGCCGCACCAGTAACCACCGCCGCCCCAGCCGCAGGCGCTGCAGCGGCTCCAGTCGCTGCCGCTTCAAGCGGATCGAAAGATCCCATCAAGCTCGGCATCGCCCTCGGACAAACCGGTGCCACCACCGCGAACTTGGCCCAGGACCAGACCCTTGGCGTAAAACTCGCGGAGAAGTACTTCAATGAGAAAGGTGGCGTAAACGGCCGCCCCATCAAGCTCGTTATCCAAGACACGACGTCGGATGAAGCCGGGGCTATTGCCGCATTCAACGCACTGATCAACTCCGACAAGGTCGTCGGCATCGTTGGACCAACCCTTTCCCAGCAAGCATTCGCCGCCGACCCAATCGCTGATCGTGCCAAGGTTCCCGTGCTGGCACCGTCGAACACCGCAGCTGGTATTCCACAAATCGGTGACTACATCGCCCGCGTTTCAGCCGGCGTCGCTACCTATGCCGGTAACGCGATCAAATACGCAGCCGCCCAGCAGCCAACCACCAAGGCCGCCGTGTTCTTTGCTCAAGACGACGCATTCTCCCGCAACGAAACCGTTGTGTTCCAGAATGCGGTGAAGTCCGCCGGTATCGATTTGTTGACCCCACAGACCTTCAACGCAGCCGACACCGACTTCACCACACAGACCGCTTTTGTGCAACAAAACAAGCCCGACCTTGTGGCCATCTCGGGCTTGGCTCCTGCTGGCAACTTGGTTCGTCAGCTTCGTGAGCTCGGTTTTAAGGGCACAATCGTGGGCGGCAACGGTCTCAACGTGGTTCAGACCTTCTCGGTTTGCAAGGCGCTCTGTGACGGTTTGATCGTGGCCCAGGCCTACTCCCCAGCCCTTCCCGCCGACGGCATCAACGTCGATTTCCGCAAGACGTTCAAAACCGAACAAAAGCGTGATCCAGGCCAGATTGCTGCACAGGCTTTCACCGGTGTGCAAGTTTTCGTTGAGGCTCTTGCTGCAATCGACAAGGCTGGCAAACTAACCGACGATCTCGGCGCCACCCGTATTGCTTTGAACTCGCAGATTCTTGCTGGCAAGTACTCCACTCCGCTCGGCGATATCTCCTTCGACAAAGATGGCGAAATCATCCAGAAGAGCTTCTACGTGGCACAAATCAAAATGCTTCGTGGTGACACCGGCGACGTATTCTCCGGCGTGTTCAACTACGTCAAGTTCTAATCTCAGCCTGTGGGCTGCCTCCCTGCGGGGCAGCCCCCCTCAGCTCGACAACAACGTGGCATGGTTTCAGTTCCCCCGACCGGAGCCATGCCACCGCTGTATCTGCGTTTGAAATTTGTATCCTTCGAAAAAGGAGCGTGCCTTGCGCACCGTGGTTCAGAACCTCTTGAATGGCCTAGCGATTGGCAGCGTGTACGCCCTGTTTGCGCTCGGTTACACGTTGGTGTTTTCCATTCTTCGCATCATCAATTTTGCCCACGGTGCCATTTTCACCGTCGGCGCTTACTTTACCTATGCGTTGATGGGCCGACCCTTTGGTGGTGGTGATTACGTGTTCTCCAACAAACGGCTCCCCTTTGCTTTGCCATTCTGGCCTGCCATGTTGCTCGGCGCCGTTCTTGCTGGGTTACTCAATGTGGCGATCGAACGCTTGGCGTTCCGTCCGCTTCGGAAACGAGGATCGGACACGTTACTTACATTGGTTTCTTCGCTCGGCGTTGCCCTGATGATTTCAAACGCTATTCAAAACGTGGTTGGTGCCGATCCGCTCGAGGCGCAGGTACCGATGTCTTACACGAATCAGCATCCTTCGGTCATGGTGCTCGGTGCGCCAATTCAAACCCTTCGGTTCTTAATTATGGCCGTGGCCGCGGTTGTGATGTTTGCGCTTTGGTACCTACTGAATCGCACCAAAACCGGCAAGGCACTAAAGGCAGTTTCTGAGGACGCAACAACCTCAAATCTTCTCGGCATTTCTACTGATCGTTTGATCATGTTCACCTTTGCGCTCTGTGGATTCGTGGCCGCAATCGCCGGAACAATGGTGTCGACGATCTCAGGAATCACCGGCCCCTATATGGGAACAAACTATGGGCTTATAGGTTTAGCGGTAATCATCGTGGGTGGTCTTGGTGATATCCCTGGTGCCGTTGTCGGCGGTTTGGTGCTGGGTATTGCTCAAGCGTTTGCCGGTGCCTACAAGATCCCCGTTCTTCACTGGATTTTTCCCTCTTCGATCAAGGACGTGATTCCGTTCTTGCTGCTGTTCCTTGTACTGATGTTCCGTCCGCAAGGCCTTCTCGGCCGAGCCCAGATTCAGAAAGTCTGAGGCGCCCGCAATGTCAACGGAATCAGTAACGACTGGAATCTCAGTCGCCGAAAACGCGCTCGAGGCTTCAACCAATGCTGCACTCACTCCCGCACTTAATAGTGCAGCCAATGCAGCATCTGGGGTCGCGATGATTGCTACGCCCGCCAACACTTTTGAGGGAATTCCAACTCCTCCTTCTGCCCCTTCGAAGCGTTCTAGTGCAGCTCGGCCCTTTATCGCCTCGGCCGGTGTGCTTGGATTGCTCACCGCAGTCATGCTGCTGCCAGTGTTCCAATCGTCGGTCAAAGTAGACCTAATCCGCTATGCACTCTTGGCATTGTCTGTGTACCTACCACTTCGTGCCGGCCAGCTCTCGCTAGCAAGCCCAGGCTTCTATGCCATTGGCGGGTTCGTGGCCGCGGTGTTCTCTACTCGTTATGTGAAGCTCGATGACAATACGGGCTTCTGGACACTTCGTGCCCTAGGCCGTAGTTGGGTCTCTAGTCGTGAACTCTATGACCTTCGATTCGTGGTGATCGAAATGATCATCGCTGTCGTTATCGCCGTGGTGTTTGGCGTGATTATTGGTTACCTGGCGCTGCGTTTGCAGGGTATCTACCTCGCTCTCGCCACGATTGCTTTCGTTGAATGCATCCGCTTCTTCACGCTTGATCACGAGTTCTTCGGTTTCGCCACCGGCATCTTTGACATTCCGCAGCCGGTCAATACGCAGATTGAATATTTGTGGCTCGTGGTGCCACTCATGATCGCCTGCACCTGGTTCGTGTACCGCCTAGAACGAGTTCGTGCCGGCCGCGCGTTGTTGGCCATTCAAGAGGACGAGTTGGCATCGTCGGCAACGGGTATCCATCCCACGTACCACAAGGTATTGGCCTTCACTCTCGGAGCGGTATGTGCTGCCATGGCCGGAGTAATAAGTGCACATTTCATCAATACATGGAATGCCCGACAGGGAACCTTCGAAGCGGCAACGCTGTTGTTGGCGTGCGTCGTTGTTGGTGGATCGCGAACTTTTCTCGGACCGATCGTTGGTGGCATCCTGCTCACGGCCATTCCTGAACTTCTCCGCTGGTTCTCCGACCGTCCCTTCCTCCCAACCTCGTTGGCGAAAGCCGTGAAAGACGGTCGCCCCTTTGTGTACGGACTGTTGATGGTCCTCGTGTGCATCTACTTCCCGCAGGGACTCATCTCGCAAAAGTTCCTCGAACGTCTCTACCCTCGTCGACGGAGAAGTAACGGGTTGGTGGTGTCGCTGCCGGGTATGGCCAGTTCCGCTGGATCAAGCCGTGGATCTGCTGGCGCGGTTGATGTGGCTGGCCTTCATGCCGACGTTGCCAGCAAAGTCGCAGAAAAAGTGGCCGGTCGATGAGCATTGCTTTCGATGTGAGTTTGTTGTCAAGCGGTGTGCGCTCACTCCAGCGCTTGGTCGGCGAAGCAGCTAAAAACGTATGTGCAGCTAGGGAAATGGTGGCAGGTCAATGAGCACAGTTCTCGATGCAGGTTCGACTCAGCGGACCGCTCCCCAATTGTCTGGTCAAGCGGGCGATGTCGTTCTGGCAGCCAAGAGAGCGACGAGGCGTTTCGGCGGCCTGGTTGCGGTGAATGCGGTTTCCTTTGAAGTGCAACGTGGCGAGATTTTTGGGCTCATCGGCCCAAACGGTGCCGGAAAAACGACGCTCTTCAACCTCTTCACCGGCATGCAGACGGTTTCCGAAGGCTCCCTCGTTCATGAGACTACGGAGATTGCCAATCTCAAGCCGTATGAAATTGCCGAACGAGGCATCGCCCGAACGTTCCAAAACATTCGGTTGTTCGGTGGCCTTTCCGCACTCGAAAACGTGAAGACGGCCTCTCATCTGCACACCTCAACGGGAGTTGTCTCCGGGGTATTCGGGCTACGCAAATCCAAACGCGAAGAACTCAAAGTGGAACAATCCGCGCTTGCACTTCTAGAGCTCGTGGGCCTAGCCGACCGTGCCGACGAGCAAGCCCGCAACCTGCCCTACGGTGCACAACGACGCTTGGAAATAGCACGAGCATTAGCGCTCGAACCCCGAGTGCTGCTGCTTGATGAACCTGCCGCCGGCATGAATCCCAACGAGAAGGTTGCCCTCACCTCATTCATTCGCGAAATTCGTGATCGCTTTGATCTCACCATTTTGCTGATCGAACACAACGTTCCCTTAGTAATGGGCCTGTGTGACCGTATCGCCGTGTTGAACTTTGGCCAACTCATCGCCCTCGGCGTTCCGGCCGACGTACAAAACAACCCCGCCGTGATCGCAGCATACCTAGGAGCTCCAGCGACATGAGCACTGCAACTCTTTCTCAAACCACTACGGCCGTTGACAATTCTGCGGTAACCCCTCTGCTTGATGTGCGAGATCTTCAGGTCAACTACGGCGGCATCCAAGCGCTGCAAGGCGTGTCGTTTCATGTCAACCCGGGCGAAGTGGTTTCACTCGTTGGTGCCAACGGTGCTGGTAAATCCACCACGCTGCGGGCAATAAGCCGAATCGTAAAAGCCCGCGGCGGATCAATCGCTTATGATGGCCGTGATCTGCTCAGTATGCGTCCAGAGGAAGTGGTCCGAGCTGGAATTGCCCATTCGCCAGAAGGCCGCCGGGTGCTTACTCGGCTGTCGGTAGAAGACAATCTGGAACTTGGTGCCTACATCCGCAAAGACAACGAAGTAGCGGCCGATATTGAAGAGCAATTCCGTTTGTTCCCTCGCTTACAGGAACGCCGGGCGCAACTCTCCGGAACCCTCAGCGGCGGTGAACAGCAAATGCTGGCTATCGCACGTGCACTTATGAGTCGTCCAAAGTTGTTGCTGCTCGACGAGCCTTCACTCGGTTTGGCTCCGATCATCGTGCTGGAAATTTTCTCGATCATCGATGATCTCCGTGCCCGTGGCGTAACCATCCTTCTGATCGAGCAAAACGCCAACCTGGCCCTAGCCCACAGTGATCGCG